>JAFLCM010000020.1 GCA_017303565.1 Planctomycetota bacterium | reverse complement strand
CGCGCACGGGCTTGCCGCCCTTCGTGGGTTTGCGGCGGGATGTCGCTTTCTTCTTACCGGCGCTCATAGTCGTTCCGTTCGGACTTCGTGGCCTTTCTCGCCGAGATGATACGCACCACACCGTTCTCGTCGGTCACCGAAACTGACAGCAAGCGACCGAACTCGGATGCCCCGATGACCTTGTACCGATCCTCATCGTTCGAGTGAGCGTCGTCGTAGTGCATCACGTGCTCGGGGTCGAAGAACACTGTTCTCGCCTCCACGAACTCGACGCCGTGCTTCCGAGCGTTCTGCCCGGCCTTCTTCGGGTCCCACTCGAACTGGAGGCCCTTCCTGATCACCGCCGCAGCGTCTCCGTCACCGGGTACTCGTTCAACGAAGCTGTCCGCATGCTCTCGCGCTGTCGCACCAGCTCCGCCGGCAGTTCCGCGTACGAGTAGTCAAAGATGTCGCCGATCGCGGGCGTCGCGATGCCCTCGGCCCGCTTGACGACGCCGTCGACGAGTTCCTTGGCCTTCGCCTCGAGTTCCGCCTGTTTCTTGTCGCTCCACATCTTCTTCGATTCGAGGTACTTCCGCGTGCGGATCAACGGGTCCTTCTTCCTCCACTGCTCAACGATCTTCTCGTCGCGGTACCGCCGCGCGTCGTCGGCGGTGGTGTGGTCGCCCAGGCGGTACGTGATCGCCTCGATAAAGACCGGCTGGTTGTCCTCCACGGCGGTCTTCAGCGCGTCCCGCACCGT
The DNA here is from genome assembly GCA_017303565.1 of Planctomycetota bacterium. Lineage (GTDB taxonomy): Bacteria > Planctomycetota > Phycisphaerae > Phycisphaerales > UBA1924 > JAFLCM01. The sequence continues at coordinate 13,644 of JAFLCM010000020.1, read as the reverse complement.
CTTGTACGACGCGAAGATGTCGTTGCCGTCGATCTGGTAGCTCGGCATGCCGTAGGCGAGGCCCTTCTGCGCGATGGTCTCCGAGCCGGTCTGGACCTCCCGCGGCACCGAGATGGCCCAGAAGTTGTTCTGGCAGAAGAACACCACCGGCAGTTTCAGGGCCGACGCGAAGTTCATCGCCTCGTGCACGTCGCCCTCGCTGGTCGCCCCGTCGCCGAAGAACGTCACCGCCGCCGCCCCGGTCTTCTGGTACTTCTGCGCCCAGGCGATGCCCGCGGCGTGCAGCGGCTGCGTCCCGATCGGGATCGCGATCGGCAGGATGTTGACGCCCGGGGGGATCTGGTTGCCGCGCTCGTCGCCCATCCAGTGCAGCAGGATGTGCTCCATGGGCATCCCGTTCAGGAACAGCGCCAGGTTCTCGCGGTAGCAGGGGCAGATCCAGTCGATGCTGCCGCGCTTCTTGATCGCGTACCCCGCGCCGGCGGGCCCGGCCTCCTGCCCCTTGTTCTGCGGGTAGGTCCCCATGCGCCCCGATCGCTGCAGTTTGAACGCGATCTCGTCGTAGTGACGCGAGATCGACATCTGCTCGTACAGGAACACCACCTCGTCGTCCTTGAGAGTGTCCTTCGCGAGCGAAGCGTCGAGCTTGCCCTGCTCATCAAGGATCTGGATGTGCTCGATCTTGGCGGAGTAGACGGTTTTCTTGGGCATGGCTTGGTTCACCGCGAAGACGCGGAGGGCGCGGAGATGAGAGATTTCTGATTGGCCAGAACGACGCGTTTGAGGCCTTCGAGCATCGTTGCCCGGTGGAAGTTCAGCAGGAGACCGAGGGAGCAGCCGGTGAGTCGGAGGTACGTCAGCATCTGGGCTTCGTGAATCGGATCGAACCGCTCAACCGTCTTGACTTCCACGATCACCGCCGATTCGACGATCAGATCGAGCCGGTAGCCGCAGTCTAGCCGACGGCCCTTGTACTCGAGCGGCAACTCGACCTGTCTCCGGACGCCTAGGCCGGCTCGCGAAAGTTCATCGTGAAGGCACAGTTCGTAAGCCGATTCCAGCAGGCCCGGCCCGAGGTGCCGGTGAACCTCGATCGCTGCACCGATGATGGCCTTGGACAGCGCCTCGTGTTCAAGCATCCGGTGGGCCCATTCTCTTCACAAAGAACTCTCTCCGCGAACTCCGCGCCTCCGCGGTGAGGAACTAACGCACCGAAGCGTACTTGTCCCCCGGGAACTGCTTGATCGCGTCCTGCTTCAGCACCTTCCCCGTCCCCTTCGCACTTGGGCTCTTCTCGGGGATCGAGAACATCGAGTTCGGCAGCGTGTCGTTGTACGCGATCGCCGCCGCCGCGGCCTTCCGCATCGACATGTCCGCGTTATCCGCCAGCGCCCGCCAGGACTCCCGGATCCAGCCCTCGGCCAGTTCCAGGAAGTGCAGCGCCGACTGGCGGTCGCGCTCGAACTCCACGCCTTCCTCGCCCGCGCGCAACTGCGCATCGAGTTTGCTCAGCGTGCAGGTCATCGCGTGCAGGTACATCGCCACGTCGGCGATGCGGGCCTGGATCGTCTGGCGGTCGAGGATCTTCTCCTCGTGCTCCTTGCTGGCCAGCTTGAACTGGTGGCTGTGCTCCTGCACCAGCACCTCGAGTTTCCGAGCCCACGCGTCGAGGCTCGGGTGGAGCTTGGTGATCCGCGGCGGGGCCTTCTTGATCCCCAGGAAGAGCTCCAGCGCCAGCGGGATCGCCTTGCCCGCGACGCCCGGCTTCAGGATGCCCTTCAGGCCCATGACCGCGTTGCCGATCAGGCCCTTCTCCTTGTCGGGGCCGCAGATGTTCTTGATGCCGATCATCTGCTCGGCGAGCGCCTTGCCGCCGTAGGCGAAGATGAACGACTGCATCACCTCGTTCGCGCCCTCGACGATGATGTTGATACGCGAGTCGCGGAAGATCCGCTCGACCTCGTTCTCGGTCATGTACGACTCGCCGCCCATGATCTGGACCGCGTCGTTGACCGCCCGCCAGCCGAACTCGGAGCAGAACGTCTTGCAGATGGCGGTCTCGATGCGGATGTCCTCGTCGTGGCGGTCGAGGAAGCCGGTGGTCATGTACAGCATCGCGTCCATCGCGTAGGTGATGGCGCTCATGCGGGCGATCTTCTGCTGCGTCAGGTCGAAATCAGCGAGCGGGCGCTGGAACTGGTAGCGGGTCCGGCCCCACTTGATCGCCTGGTTCATCGCGCGGGTCGCCCCGCCCAGCATGCCGGCGGAGAGCGTGCACCGCCCGTAGTTCAGGCACGTCAGCGCCACGTTCAGGCCCTTGCCCTCGTCGTGCAGGAGGTTCGACCGCGGCACGCGGACGTTGTTGAAGCGGATGCGGGCCTGCCAGGTGCCCCGGATGCCGCACTTGCTGCGGTTCTTCTGGTAGATGTCGACGCCTTCCATCTCCGGATGGCAGACCAGAGCGGTGACACGCTCGACTTCCTTGCCGTCCTTGCCCTTGATCTTCTGCTTGGCCATGACGGTGAACAGGCCCGAGATCGCCCCGGAGGTCGCCCACTTCTTCTCGCCGTTCAGGATGAAATCACCCTCGGGCGTCTTCTCGCAGCGGGTCTCCTGGCCACCGGCGTCGCACCCGACGTTCGGCTCGCTCAGGCAGAACGCGCTCACCCAGTCCTTGCACAGGTGCGGGAGCCACTTGGCCTTCTGCTCGGGGTTGCCGAACAGCATCACCGCCTTGCAACCGATCGACTGGTGCGCCGAAACCAGGACCGCCGTCGAGCCGCAGTACTGACCGATCTTCTCGAGCACGCGGACGTACGAGGTCACGCCCATCCCGAGGCCGCCGTACTCCTTGGGGATCGTCATGCCCATCACGCCCATCTTGAACAGGCGGTCGATCACCCACCGGGGGATCTCCTGCTCCTGGTCGATCTGGATCGACGGGTGCTCGGTCCGCAGGTACTCGTCGAGTTCCGCGATCAACTGATCGCAGCGCTGCACCTCGGCGGGGTCGCTCTTGGGGTACGGGAAGACCAGTTCCTCCCGGAAGTTGCCCCAGAACATGTTCTGGATGAACCCCATCTCCGACGGGTCGGGCCCGAGCAGGACTTCCGCGTCGGCGATCATCTGCGCGTCGCGGGCGGAAATGCCCTTCATGCTCTTCAGGTCCGCCTTGATCTGCTGGGACATCGCCGAAATCTCCTCGGGGACACGGGGAAATCAGAGTGAGTCAGATGATACGCCCGGGCGTCGCCACCCCACGCCGCCGGAGGTGGAATCGTTCGATCCTCACGCCTTCGCCTTGGACTTCGCGAAAAACGCCTCGATCGCCGCCCTGCCCTCGGGTTCGCCCCGCAGCCGGACCAGATGCTCACGCTCGGCATCAAGGCACGCCCGCCACCCGCCGGTCAATCCAGCCTCAATGCAGGCGAACACGGCCTTCGCCGCCCCGGTCGCGGGCACCGAGCCGCGTGCCGCTTCCAGCGCCGCCTTTACCACCCCCCGATCCCCGCTGTTGGAGATGGTCACCGGCTCGCCACCTCGATTGACCTTGGGCCGCCGGGCCAGTTCTCGGGCGTGCGCAACGAGGTCCGACGCCCCCACCACCCGCTCGAACAGCCCCCAGGCCTCCGCCTCGGCGGACGTGAACGGCTTGCCCGTCGCCGTCGCCTCGATCGCCGTCCGGGGGTCGATCCGCGCAGGCAGCATGTTCGTCCCGCCCCAGCCCGGGCAGATCGACAGCCCCGCCTCGGGCAGGCCCACGGCGTACGGCTTCGCGGGCACATCGGGCTTGGGAGAGGCCGGCGCCGCCCCGATCAGGCGGTCGCAGTGCATCGCGATCTCCAGCCCGCCACCCAGCACCGCGCCGTGTACCGCGGCGACGCTCGTGCACGGCAGCGCCGCGATCTTCCCGAACACCGCCTGCCCGAACCGCAGATATGTGTGAAGGTCGGCGTCGCTCAGGCTCATGATCTCTTCGAGATTCGCGCCCGCGATGTACACACGCCCCTCCGAAGCCAGCACGAACCCGGCGGGCCGTTGGGCGGCGACGTGGTCGATCGCGGCGTCGATCTCACGGAGCAGAGCATGGTCGAGGACCACCACAGCGCGGCCTTCCTGGCGCAGCGTCAGGGTGAACACGCCGTGGTCGTCGCGGTGAATGGGCAATGAAGTGGGCATGATGAGAGAAGGGGAAAACCGCCTGAAAATCGCGGGAGCGCGATGATACCGCCCCCCGCTTCCGCCGCCCGTGGGCCCCGGACGAATCCGAAAAAGTGAAGCGCTTTACGACGGGTTTCCCCCGGGGCGATGGGCCCGGGGCGCTATGGTCGGGCACGATGCGGGTTCTGTTTGTCCTTGATCGACCCATGGCCGAGCGCGAGCACGCGCTGATCCGTCGCGTCGAGGTTGGCATGATGGACGAGGGCGTGCAGCTCGTCCGCTGCGTCCCGCAGGCGTGCGTGCTCCAGTTCCCTTCGGGCCTGATCCCGCAGGCGGCGTACTCCGACGCGGGACCGCGCCTCGCCATGGCCTGGCGTGCCGACCGCCTCATCCGCGACCTCGACCGCCTGCTCAGCGACGGGCACTCCACCCGCATGGAGGAAGGCGCGTTCGACGCCGTCCACGCCTGGGGCGCCGGCTGCTGGGAACTCGCCGCGGAACTCGCCGAGGCCTCCGGCGCGGCCTTGGTCGTTGAAGCCGATACGGGCACCGAAATCGAACGCGCCCCCCGCTTCGAGAAGTCCTGCGCCAGCGTGCTCCCCGAACCCGGCGGCTGCGTCTGGTCGTGCCCCGCGGAGCCGGTCCGCGACGCCCTGGAGCGGGCCGGTTGCCGCTGGCCCGCGCGGGTCATCCCGCCGGGTGTCTTCGTCCCCGAGGCCGCACGCCCCCACCGCCGCCCGGGCAGCCCCGCGAGCCTCTGCATCGTCGGCGGCGGGCCCCGCGACCCCGCCGAGGCAGCCCCCACCGTCGCGATCCTCGAGGGCATCGCCGAACTCAACCGCCGGCGCGAGGCCATGGAATCCGCCGGCGCCGGCACCATCCCCGAGGTGCTCGCATTCCTCGACGAGGCCCTCGTCGCGGACCAGCCCGACGTCTGGCGCATGGTCCAGCGCCTCCGCCTTTCCGACTGCGTGTCCGTGGTCGCGGAGTTGGAAGCCCGGCGCGAACCGGTGCTGCGGGCTGACATCCTCGCCCTGCCGCACGGCGCCGCCGCCCACCGCTCGCTGCTCCTCGACGCCATGGCCGCGGGCATCCCCAGCGTCTGCGGCGCGGACCCGTTCTGTCCCGAACTCGACCACCTCGCCACCGCCTGGGTGATCGAGGAGCCGCGCTCGCGCCTGTGGACCGAGGCCGTCGAGCGCCTGCTTATCGACACCGACCTCGCCAACACCCTCGGCGACGCCGCACGCCAGTTCGTCGCCACCCACCGCCTCGCCAGTTCCCAGGCCCGCGCCGTCCTGGAACTGCACCAGCACCTCGCGGGCGGAACCACCAGCCTCGGGGCTTGATCCAGAAGCCCACGCTCGTTCTCGGGCGTCGGACACGTCAATCGCGCGACTTGAAGCGATGAAATCGCACGGAAGTGCTTGATTCTCAGCGGTTTACGGGCATCGTCTCAAGTGGGCGACTCCCGCTCTCGCGGGGGGGCGGGGTCCGGGTGTCAGCCGGGGCCGCTTGCACAACCGGTGAGGGTCACAGAGATGAACGCGATCACTTTGCTGCGCCGCATTGCGCTCGGAACGCTCGTGCTTTCGGCGTGCGCCAGCGCCATGGCCCAGGGCCGCATCCCCGACTACATCGGCGCGGACTACACCCGCGACCTCGGCCAGGGGCTGCTCGTCACCCCAGCGCCATATCCCAACAACCGCGTGGACGACCCCCGCCGCGCCCAGAACGGACGCCTGTGGGTCCCGCGTTCACCCGTCGGATCGCGCACGCCCATCCGAGAAAGCGTCTACGGCTTCCCCGGCCCGTCCGCCTACGGCGCGCCCGTCGACGCCATCGATGACATCATTTACGTCCAGACCCGCGAACCCCTGCCGCTCGTCACCGTCAGCCCGTGGGTCAACCTCGACGAGCAGAACATCCGCCACCTCAAGCGCGAGCGCCCCTGGCTCCGCCGCACCGGCAGCGTGCTCGAAGACCTCCGCCGCGCTCAGGTGCAGCACCTCACCGAAGAGGGCTACATCCAGAAGGTGCGCACCCATGTGAACCCCGCCCACTTCGCCCGCGCCGCCGGCGTCCAGGGCGGCCACGCCGCGTTCCCGGTGCAGGACATCAAGCCCCGCGCCGTCATCCGCGTGAAGCAGCGCTTCAGCAAGCCGCCGGAGATCCAGGCACGGGTGCCCGCGCCGCAGCCGATCCGCGTCGTCCGCGCCGACTGAGCGCGGCGACCCGTCAGCGGGTCGAGCCCGCGGGCTGAGAAGGCGGCGGGACCTTCAGTTTCGTCCCCGGGCGCAGGTTCGTCCCTTCCTCGTCGAGTTCGGGGTTGGCGTCGCGGATCGCCCGCCACTTCGTCGTCGTGCCGTAGAGCGCTTTGGAGATGCTGCTCAGCGTGTCGCCGGGCGCGACCGTGTACTCGGTGTACGCCGCCCCCGGCTCCGGCGCCTTCACGCCCTGAATGTTCCGCGGGTCATGGGGCACGCGGATGGTCCGCCCCGGCTTCAGCCGCGTGAAATCCAGCAGCGGGTTGGCCCTCAGGACCGCCCGCCAATGGTCCGGCGTGCCGTACTTCTTCTTCGAGATCGTCTGCGCCGTGTCGCCCTTCTCGATCACGTACAGGTCGAAGGCGGGCGGGATGACCTCGCCGGGTTTGGGCTCGGGCTTCGGTTTGGCCTCGGGTGCGGGCAGGGGCAGAGGTGTTGGCGCCAGAGCCACCGCCGGGCTCGTGGCAGCCCCGGTCGTGGGCTGAGGCCCAGACGCGGGCATCGTCGGCTCCGGGACCGGCGGCGCGCGACGCTCATCCTCCACCCGCGGCGGAGACTGCGGCGGTTCCACCATCACCGGGTTGTCGAACGCCGGACGCTCGGTCCGCCAGTACACCACGATCCACAGCGCGATCAGCACCGCGACGGCGAGTGCGGCCCGGGATGATCCGCGCATGGCGTGCCCTCCTGCGAGCGGCCTTCAACCGGCGCGTCACGTCGTCGCCAGCCCCGACCCGTCGCGACCCGTCACCTGCGGGCCGCCCGGGAACGGCGCGGCCACCGGGGGGTTCTTCACCCACACCAGCGGCGCCGCGAGCGCGAACGACGAGTACGTGCCCACGATGATGCCCACCAACAGCGTGTAGGCGAACGAAGCGACGCCCTCGCCGCCCAGCCACACGATGATGATCAGCGAGAGGATCGTCGTGCTGCCCGTGATGAGCGTGCGGCTCATCGTCTGGTTGATCGACAGGTTGATGCAGTCTTTGGTCGCGTACGCCAGCTTCCCGCGGTTCTCGCGGATGCGGTCGAGCACCACGATCGTGTCGTTGATGGAGTACCCGATGATGGTGGTCAGACCAGCGATCATGCCCAGGTCGATCTTGAACGGCTTGATGCCGATCGCCGCCACCGCGGGGTAGTGGTCGTGCAGCCAGCCGGACAAGGCGATGAATCCGATCGCGATGCCCGCGTCGTGGAACACCGGCAGGATCGCCGCCAGCGAGTAGCGGGCGCTCCCGAACCGCATCCACACGTAGATCATGATCAGGCCGAACGCCGTGAACAGCGCCACCGCCGCCTGGGTGCGGAACGTCGACGCGATCGCGCTCGAGAACGATTGCACGCTGGCGAGCATCGTCGTCTGCGTGAACGCCGTCCGGACCATCGTCCATTCCTGCTGGGCGAACTGCTCGCGCCAGCGGGCCACGTCGAACGCCGACACGCCGGGGTCCTTCACCAGGATCGCCGCGGTCGTCACCTTCTCCGGCGTGCCCTCGATGATCACCACGTCATAGGTGCGCTTCAGCGACTTCTCGGCGAAGTCGGGCTGCGAGCGGATGTACGCCAGCCGCTGCTCGATCTCCGCCTCGCTCGGCGCGGGCGTCAGGTTGGCCAGCACGATGGCCGCGCCGCCGTTGAACGCCGCGACGTTGTTCCGCACGTCGGGGCGCCCGAAGTTGGCCCCCAGCGCGTTGTCCAGGACCTGGTGCACCGGCGCGCCGTCTGCGATCCGCTCGGCGCCCGCGTTCGCGAACGTCAGCGCCTGACGAACCTCCACGAGGTCGGCGAACTTGGGCACGAACGCGTCACGCAGTTTCGTTTCGTCCGACACCGGCGTGCGGATCTTGAACCGGTCGCTGGTCACGCCGTCGCCCTGGGGGTTGATCGCGATCACCTCGGCGCTCACGAGTTGCTTCAGGTCCGCGTCGTTGTTGCGGTCCGCCTCGGCGGCGATCTCCTGCAGCCGCTTCTGCACCTCGCCGCGCGTCGTCGTCAGCCGCACCGGCTTTCCGTCGGGACCGGGCTGCTCCTTGAGCGTGAACGTCACCGACGTGCCGCCGCGGAACTCCAGGCCGAAGATCTGCTGCCCCTGATAGAGCATCGCGGCGATGCTGAGCGCCGTGGCGACGATGGAGAACGCGAAGAAGCCGTACCGCAGCCGCAGCCAGTCGACCTTGGGGCTGAGCGCCCGCTGGATCGCGGGGATGACCAACGGCAGGCTCTTCTCCGCCCCGGGGATCCGCCACCTGTCGATCGCCAGCACCAGGCAGATCCGCGTCACCACCAGGGCGGCGAACAGCGTGGTCACCACGCCGATGCCCAGCGTGATCGCGAAGCCGCGGATCTCCGCCGTGCCCATGTAGCCCAGCACCACGCAGGTGATGAGGGTGGTGATGTTCGAGTCCACGATCGCCGACATCGCCCGCTGGTAGGACAGCCGCAGCGCCGTCCGCGGGTCGTTCCCCTTGAGTACCTCTTCACGCAGACGCTCGTAGATCAGCACGTTCGAGTCGACCGCCATGCCGAACGTCAGGGCCACGCCCGCGATGCCCGGCAGGCTGAACGCCGCCCGCTGCAGGGCCATGATGCCAAGCATCATCACGCCGATCGACAGCATGCCGATGATGGCCACGCCGCCGGGGATGAAGTAGTAGAAGACCATGAAGACGGCGGTGATGATGAACGACAGCAGGCACGCCTCGAGCCCCGCCGTCAGGTTGTCCGCGCCCAGGTCGGGGGCGTGCACGTCCTTGCTGATGGGCTTGGTCGACAGCTTCGCCTGCAAAGAGCCCGCGGACATCGTCTTGATGAGGTACGCCAGTTCCTCGGGGCTGAAGTTGCCCTCGATGATCCCGTTGGAGGAGATGCGGCTGTTGATGTTGGGGGCGCTGATCACCTCATCGTCGAGAACGATCGCCATCGCCTGACCGGTGTGGTTGCCGGTGAGGTCGCCCATGAGCTGCGCCCCGCGCTCGTCCATCCGGAAGGCCACCGCCGGGCGGCCCAGTTGATCGCTCGACTGCGTGGCCTGCGCGAGCTTCCAGTTGCCCTCGGCCTTGGTCAGACGCCACCCCGGCTCGTCGCGGAGCAGAACGTAATACTCGCCGTCGCGCTCCTCCGCCACCAGCCCGCGGTTGCCGAAGAACGCCGCCGGGTTCGCGACGAGCGTCTCGTACTGGTCCATCGACTGGTACCAGGACTTCAGGTTGTTGATCGGCCTCCAGACGGTCGTCTGGCTCTCGACGCCGTCGGGCCCGCGCTCGCGCAGTTCGCGGCGCAGACGCTGCTCGTCCGGGTCGGCCCCGAGGGGCACCGCGATGCGGAACTCCAGCACGCCCGCGCCCTGCAGCAGCCGCTCTAGGTCCGCGGGATCGTCGTAGCCCTTGCGCTCCTTGCGGTAGTCGGCGTGGGCCGCCACGATCTCGTCCAGGATCGCCTGCGACCCCGGCACCGCGCCGATGCGCTTGGCGATGCTCTCCATCGCCCGTTCGCGCGGGCTGGGAACCTTCACCATCTCGAACGACGACTCCGACCGGGGCACGCTCGTCGACTGGTTGGACAACTCCAGCGCGTCCCGAACGTCGTCCGGCTCGACGTGGGCCGCGACCACCGCCGACTTGGCCAGGTCGAGCGCCTCGCTGGCCTCGCCCGCGGCGTTCACCAGCTCGTCCAGCTTCGCCTGGTCAGCGCCCGCGGCCCGGGCCGCGTCGAGCGCCGCCGCCGTCGCTTCCGCCTTCTGAACCGCGTCGTTCAGCGGCTTCAGCAGCGCCGAACGCTCGGGGTTGTCGCCCAGTTTCGCCAGCGCCGCCGCCCGCTCCTCGCCGCGGAGGCGCAGGGCCTGCTCCAGCGCCTCCGGGTCGACGCTGATGCTCCCAAGGCGGTTCAGCTTCTCGTCATAGACGCCGCGCAGTTTCTTCACCCGCTCGTTCGGCAGCGGCATGGTGATCTCGAGGCGGTCACGCCCCTGCTGCGTGAACGTCATCTCGAACAGGCCGTCGGGGTTCACACGCTCGCGGATGACCTCGATCGAACGCGAAACCACGTCGGACGGGTCCTCGGGCTTCACGTCGAGCGTGTAGACCAGACTCACGCCGCCGGCGAGGTCCTTGCCCAACCGGAGGTTGCGCTCGGGCGGCCAGATGGCCAGCGCGCACGCCGTCAGAACCACGAGCGAGAGGATGATGTAGCGTCGGAGATGGGGCATTGGGGGAAGGGTCGGAGGCGAGAGGAAAGGTCAGGTTGAAAGCGTGCCGGCGTCGCGCGGGTGCCGCCAGCGGCTCACGCGGCCTCGGCGGACCGGGACTTCTTCAGCACGCCCTGGATGGCGTTCTTCGAGAAGGTGATCTTCGTGTTGGTCGCGTCGTCGACGCGGAGCACCACCTCGTCGTCGCGCATCTCGACCACCGTGCCGATGATGCCGCCGAGCGTCGACACGCGGTCGCTGCGACCGATCTCCGCGAGCATCGCCGCCCGCTTCTTCCGCTCCTTGCTCTGCGCCCACCACGAGAAACCGATCATGAAGATCAGCACCAGGCCGAAGGGAAGGAGCAGCCCCAGCCCGCCCCCCGGGGGCGCGCTCTGCTGAGGACCCGGGCCCAGGGGGACCTGGGAAGTGCCGGTCGCCGGCACGCCACCGGTCGCGGCGGGCGCGGCCTCACCCTTGCCGCCGGCAACCGGCGGGGCCTGCGCGATGAGTTGGACTGCGAAATCGGAAGCGAACGGGGTCTGAGTCAAGGCCTGCTCCACATGGGCGGGGAGTGCATCTCCCGCGACGGATCATTCGGGTTGCCCCGTCGGTGACGACACCGCGCCCCCGATTCTCCCCGTCAGCCGGGCCACGACCGGGCCCTTTCAGGCCTCGGCGTCGCCGGCGGACGCGGTTTCCCCGGGGACCGCCACCGGCCAACGCCGGGCGAGGGGGAACCAATCATCATCCCGGATTGCCGCCCGGATATCAACCATGAGCCGTTGGAAATGCCGAACATTGTGCAAACTCACCAGGATCGGCCCCAGCATTTCCTTCGCCATGAACAGGTGCCGCAGGTACCCCTTCGAATAGCACCCGGGCCCTTCCCTCCCCCCTGACACCCCAGGGAACACCCACCCGTGGGCCTCCGGTCGGCACGCCAGGCAGTCGCACGTCGGGTCAATCGGCGACGGGTCCTCGGCGTACTTCGCGTTCCGCAACCGCACCACCCCGGTCGGCGTGAACGCGAACGCGTTCCGCCCGTTCCCCCTCGGCAGCCCGCAGTCAAACACGTCCCCCCCCGCCCGCCCCCCGGCCCGGCTGTCCCGCTCGTACCCCACCCCCATCAGGTACCGCGGCTTGGCCTCCGGCAAGAGCGGCGCCGTGTGCTCCACGACCTTCACGATCTCTTCGAACCCCTCCCCCACCGCCACCCCGCCGATCGCGTACCCCGGCAGATCGATCCCCGTCACCTGCCCCGCCGAGCGGGTGCGCCGGTCCAGGTCGGTCCCGCCCTGCACGATGCCGAACAGCGACTGATCGTGGGCGCGCCGGTGCGCCGCCTTGCACCTTTCCAGCCAGCGAATGGTCCGCTCGTTGGCCTCGTCGAGGCGCCTCGCGTGGTCGTAGGGCTTCTTCGACCGCGCCACCGACTTCTGCTGCGTGACCATCAGACGCTGGGCGGCCCGGCTCTGCGCCGTCGGGTCGACGCTGGGCGGGCAGTCGTCGAACGCCATGATGATGTCGGCCCCGAGCTGGTTCTGCACCTCGATCGACCGCTCCGGCGTCAGGTGCACCGACGACCCGTCGATGATCGAGCGGAACGTCACGCCGTCGTCGTTCACGGCGTTGATGTCGCTCATCGAGTACGCCTGAAAGCCGCCCGAATCGGTGAGCATCGGCCCCGGCCAGCCCGCGAAAGCGTGCAGGCCCCCGAGCTTCTCAACGAGAGACCCGCCCGGGCGCAGCATCAGGTGGTACGTGTTCCCCAGAATGATCTGCGAGCCGGTCGCCTTCACGAGCGGCAGCGCCAGCCCCTTGATTGTGCCCTGCGTGCCCACGGGCATGAACGCAGGGGTGTCGAACCCGCCGTGAGCCGTCTCCACCCGCCCCAGTCGGGCGTTCGTGGAGCGTGACCGGGCCAGGATGGTGAACGAGAGGGCCATGCGCGCGGGGGGAGCAGGAGCGTACGCGCGATTGCTTCCGAAGAGCCGGCGAAGCCGCTCACGCCGCGGCGTGCAGTTTCGCCACCACGTCCGCGTGCATCCGCGCCACCTGCTGCTCGGTCAGGTCGAGCGTCCGCGAGATCTCCGCGACCGTCATCCGCTCGACGTACCACAGGACCAGCATCAGCCGCTCGCGGTGCGAGAGCACGTGCAGGATCGCGTCCTTCACACGCGAAAACATCCGCGGCGAAAGCGATTCGGACGCCGATGAGGACGGCGCTTCGACCGCGGCGGGATGGCGGCGCGCGCGGGCGGACGTGCTGCTGCGTTGCAGGCTGCGAGTCATCGGTCTCTCCGTGACCTGAGCCGGTGCGACATTCGCTCACCGGCGACGACGATGGATTCCGGCGTCGATCCATGACGCCGAGGCCCTAGTGTAACGCCGCGCGGACCTGCCGCAAGCCCGCGCAACGCTTTGCACCACTCCCGCACCGGCGTTCAACCGATTCCCTCGCAGCGCCGGGAGAATTTGTCTCGCACCAGGAGGCCCACCATGGCCCGCACCGTGTCAACCATGACCGCGCTCGCCACGCCCGCGCCGGATTTCGCGCTCCCCGACGCCGTCAGCGGGCGCACCGTCCGCCTCGCGGACTTCGCGCCCGCCGAAGTGCTCGTCGTCATGTTTATCTGCAACCACTGCCCCTATGTGAAGCACGTGCGCGATGAACTCGCCCGCTTCGCACGTGACATGGCAAAGACCGGGCGCGTCTCCGTCGTCGCCATCAGTTCCAACGACATCCAGACGTACCCGCAGGACGCGCCCCCGGAGATGCGCCGCGAGGCCCTCGAAGCCGGCTACACCTTCCCCTACCTCTTCGACGAAACGCAGGAGGTCGCCAAGGCCTACGGCGCCGCCTGCACGCCGGACTTCTTCGTGTACGACCGCGCACGACGCCTCGCCTACCGAGGCCAACTCGACGACAGCCGGCCCAAGGTGGAGACCCCGCTGCCCGTCACAGGGCGCGATCTCCGCGCCGCCCTCGACGCCGTACTCCGCTGCGAATCCCCCGATCCGAACCAG
>JAFLCM010000002.1 GCA_017303565.1 Planctomycetota bacterium | reverse complement strand
AGCCGCGTCTCCGCCCCCGGCGTCGTCAGCACGCTCCACCGCGACCGCGATCCCCCACCTTGACCTCGGCCCGCGCCGGAGGTCAGTGCGAGCAGCGGCAGACCCGCGGGCCACCGCCGAACCGCTTCATCAACCCCGAACCCCCAACCCAGCGCCACGCCCGACCGCGCCGTCCCGGCCCGTGACGCGGGGGCGGGGGCGGTGCGGACCACGGGCAGGCCACCGGGCAGCGTCGGCATGGGTCTGGCACGCTGAATCAAGGCCGGATCGTAGGGATTCACGCCCGGGCGCACCGCGGCACACCCCGGTTTTCGCCCCGCGCCCAGCGGTTTCGCCACCGCTACACTTCTCTCCCTTTCCCGCGCCCCTTCGCCGACGCGCCCGCTCTCCCGAGCGAAGCGCCAATCGCCCGAGGCGCCGGAAAGCCCCGTTCACAGCCGGGCGCCGCGCGACCACCCCCGGGTCGTCGCTCCCGCTTCCGACTGAAACGCTTTACCGAATCCCACCAACCGCGTCCTTCAGCCAACCACAGGAACCGACCATGCCCGCCACCAAGTCCAAAGGCAAGTCCAAAGCCCAGTCCAAAGACAAGTCGTCCAAGAAGTCCAAGGCCGACGCCGCCCCCTCCGCCAAGAGCCTCCTCGGCTCCCGCGGCAAGAAGGGCAAAATGGTCTACTACTTCGGCGCGGCCAAGACCGAGGGCGCCGCGGACATGAAGCAGCTCCTGGGCGGCAAGGGCGCCAACCTCGCCGACATGACCTCCATCGGCCTGCCCGTCCCCCCCGGCTTCACCATCACCACCGAGATGTGCGACCTCTACACGCGCGCCGGCGGCAAGATGCCCAAGGGCCTCCTCGACGAGATCAAGAAGAACGTCAAGACCCTCGAGAAAGAGATCGACAAGAAGTTCGGCGACCGCAAGGACCCGCTCCTCGTCTCGGTCCGCTCCGGCGCGGCGGTCTCCATGCCGGGCATGATGGACACCATCCTCAACCTCGGCCTGACCGACGAGGCGGTCGAGGGCCTCACCAAGGCCACCGGCAACCCGCGCTTCGCGCTCGACGCCTACCGCCGCCTCATCAACATGTTCGGCGACGTCGTTATGGGCGTCGACCACCACCACTTCGAGCACGCTTTCGACAACATCAAGTCCAAGTACGGTGTCTCCGAGGACACCGCCGTCCCCGCCGAGGGCCTCAAGGAACTCGTCGAAGCGTACAAGGCCATCTACGAGAAGAACGTGGGCGAGCCCTTCCCCCAGGACCCGATCAAGCAGCTCGCCCTCGCGGTCGAGGCTGTCTTCAAGTCCTGGAACGGCGACCGCGCCGTGTCCTACCGCCGAATCGCCGGCATCACCGGCCTGCTCGGCACCGCCGTCAACGTCCAGGCCATGGTCTTCGGCAACATGGGCGATGACTCCGGCACCGGCGTCGCTTTCACCCGCAACAACGCGACCGGCGAGAACAAGTTCTACGGCGAGTTCCTCGTCAACGCCCAGGGCGAGGACGTCGTCGCCGGCATCCGCACGCCCCAGAGCGTCGACGAGATGCCCAAGTGGAACAAGAAGGTCTACGACCAGCTCATCAAGATCAAGCACAAGCTCGAGAAGCACTACCGCGACATGCAGGACATCGAGTTCACCATCGAGCGCGGCACGCTCTACATGCTCCAGACCCGCAACGGGAAGCGCAACGGCTTCGCCTCGGTCC
Source organism: Planctomycetota bacterium (assembly GCA_017303565.1). Lineage (GTDB taxonomy): Bacteria > Planctomycetota > Phycisphaerae > Phycisphaerales > UBA1924 > JAFLCM01. The sequence continues at coordinate 24,734 of JAFLCM010000002.1, read as the reverse complement.
GCATCGCCTGCGAGATGGTCAAGGAGGGCCTGATCTCCGAGAAGGAGGCCCTGCTCCGCATCCCCGCCGGCGACCTCTACCAGCTCCTGCTCCCCTCGTTCGACCCCGTCGCCAAGAAGACCGCCGACATGATCGCCGAGGGCATCCCCGCCTCGCCCGGCGCCGCCGTCGGCAAGCCCGCCTTCACCGCCCTCGAGGCCGTCGAACGCGCCCGCGCGGGCGAAAAGGTCATCCTCGTCCGCAAGGAGACCAGCCCCGAGGACGTCGAGGGCATGCACTCCGCCGCCGGCATCCTCACCTCCACCGGCGGGCGCACCAGCCACGCCGCCGTCGTCGCCTGCGGCTGGGGCAAGTGCTGCGTCGTCGGCGCCGGCGAACTCCAGATCGACGAGAAGAACCAGCGCTTCACCGTCAAGGGCCGCACCTTCGGGCCCGAGGACACCATCGCCATCGACGGCGGCTCGGGCCAGGTCTTCATCGGCTCGGTCCGCACCATCATCCCCGAACTGTCGGGCGACTTCGCCAAGATCATGAAGTGGGCCGACAAGCACCGCGAGCTCGGCGTCCGCACCAACGCCGACACTCCCGCCGACGCCAAGCGCGCCCGCGACTTCGGCGCCGAGGGCATCGGCCTCTGCCGCACCGAGCACATGTTCTTCGACGGCGAGCGCATCATCGCCATGCGCGAGATGATCCTCGCCGAGAACAAGGCCGACCGCGAGAAGGCCCTCGCCAAGCTCCTCCCCTTCCAGCGCAACGATTTCATCGGCATCCTCACCGCGATGGACGGCTTCCCCGTCACCATCCGCCTGCTCGACCCCCCGCTCCACGAGTTCCTGCCCCACGACGACAAGGGCCAGCGCGAGGTCGCCGAGCGCCTCGGCGTCAGCGCCGAGAAGGTCAAGCTCCGCGTCAGCCGCCTGCACGAGATGAACCCCATGCTCGGGCACCGCGGCTGCCGCCTCTCGATCACCTACCCCGAGATCCTCGACATGCAGGTCCGCGCCATCGTCGAGGCCACCATCGAGTGCCTCCGCAAGGGCGTCAAGGCCCAGCCCGAGATCATGCACCCGCTCGTCGGCACCAAGCGCGAGCTCAGCATCCTCCGCCGCGAGACGGAGAACATGATCGAGAAGGTCAAGAAGGAACAGAACTGGACCAAGGCCCTCGACATCAAGATCGGCACCATGATCGAGGTCCCCCGCGCCGCCGTCACCGCCAACGAGATCGCCGAGGTCTCGGACTTCTTCTCCTTCGGCACCAACGACCTCACCCAGCTCACCTTCGGCTACTCCCGCGACGACGTGAACTCGTTCCTCCCCGACTACCTCACCCGCGAGGTCCTCGCCCAGGACCCCTTCCAGACCCTCGACACCACCGGCGTCGGACAACTCGTCGAGATGGCCGTCGGCAAGGGCCGCATCGTGGAGCCGAAACTCAAGGTCGGCATCTGCGGCGAGCACGGCGGCGACCCGTCCAGCGTCCACTTCTGCCACAAGGCCGGCCTCGACTACGTCTCCTGCTCCCCGTTCCGAGTCCCCATCGCCCGCCTCGCCGCCGCCCAGGCCGCGATCAAGGGCTGAGCCTCACGCTCGACACCACCCGTGAACCGAACCACCGCCCGGCGACCCCGGGCGGTTTTCTTTCACCGCAAGCGCGACGCAGCCTGACGCGGTAGCATCTCTGGACGAACGAACCGCGATGCCCCGCCGAACCCTCCAGATCACCTTCATCGACGGGCGACCGCTTGCGGCGCATCTCACGCTGGACGCCGCGCCCGCCCCGGGCTCCTGCGCGTCTTCCCGCGAGATAGCCCCGGGCCTAGTCGTGGATCTTTCCTCAAGCGGCACCCCGCTCGGCATCGAGATTACCGCGCCCTCGGCGGTGACCCTTGAAGACATGAACCGAGTGCTGGTCGTGCTGGGTCAGCGTTGGGTGCTCCCCCAAGATGCCGGGCCGATGTTCCCCGCCTGAGACGAACCGGTTGAGTTCCCACAGCGATATAGTGCGCCGATGCCGAAGAAGGGGTCCAACGCACGCCCAGATCAACCACGGAAGAGCTTTGTCGCTTTGGCCGCTGAGGCAACTGCGCAATCAGACCCCAGCCTGATCGGGAAGTTGCCGGAGGACATTCTTGCCGAGTATGAGGTCCGGGAATGGAAGCATGCCAGCGCTATTCTGCGGTCTGATTTTCCTGCCGAGCTTGACGACATCCTGCAAGTGCTCCGCTCGTTCAGGCTGAATCAGGCGGATGTCGAGGCGGGTGGAGGCGGTAAATCCGAGATGTCCAAGTGGATCGACTCCCAGTTTTTCTCGCGAGGCTGGACGAAGAAGCGATGGACTACACAGATCGTCGTCGATGGTCATCCAACCGAGAGCCCGACGCACGAAGTTGACTGCTTCAAGAACCGGGTTGCTTTGGAAATCGAGTGGAGCAACAAGGACCCGTTCTACGACCGAGACCTCAACAACTTTCGGTTGCTATTCGACCTGCGGGTCATCAGCGTCGGCGTGATCATCACGAAGTCGGACGAGTTAGCCGCCGTATTCAACGATCTGGGGATCTGGGACAAGTACGGCACTTCGACGACTTGGATGTCCAAGCTCATTCCCCGCGTCCAGGGCGGTGGTGGCGGCGGATGTCCGCTCTTGGTGATCGGGATTCGGCGAAGCCGGTTCGTTCCTACCCAAAGAGGTACCCGATGAACGAGCATGATCGCGGAAGCGAAGCGGCGCGAGACCTCCTCGCCGTAGGTGTTGGTGTTGCATCAACCATCCTCGCCGACCCGCCTTGGCAGTTCTCGAACTCAACCGGAAAGGTGGCTCCGGAACACAAGCGCCTGTTGCGGTATCCAACCATGACCCTTGGCCAGATCATGGAGCTCCCGGTAGCGCAGGTCGCCACTCCTCGATCGCATCTCTATCTCTGGGTGCCGAACGCGCTCATCGCCGAGGGACTGGAGGTCATGCGTCGATGGGGATTTCAATACAAGAGCAACATCGTCTGGTACAAAGTGCGGAAAGACGGCGGGCCCGACCGGCGCGGGGTCGGCTTTTACTTCCGCAACGTCACCGAGGTCGTCCTGTTTGGCATCCGCGGCAAGAGCAACCGAACCCGTGAAGCGGGTCGCCGGCAGCCCAACGTCATTGTTTCCCAGAAACGCGAGCATTCCCGCAAGCCCGACGAGTTGTACGACATCATCGAGAGTTGCAGCCACGGTCCATATCTAGAACTTTTCGCTCGCAGTGTCCGGCCCGGGTGGCTGCAATGGGGCAACGAAGTCGGCGCTCCGCGCATGCCCGCCCACCGCGGCTACTCGGACCGTAGTCGACTCCGAACATTCGCCGACGCGACTCCCCGCGTTCTTCGTACCGCTCGCGGGGTACCGGCACTCGGGGGGTGGGAGCGAGGCGAGTTCAGCCTCTCGGTAGGCTGATCCACCGGGGTCCTACTTCCCCGCCCCGAAGAACGTCCGCAGCGAGTCGTAGATGTCGTCCTTCCCCGACACCCTGCTCGTCACCACGATGCTGTCGCTGCGCTTGTTGGGCCTCGACTGGTCGCTCCCCGGGAACGCCTCGTGCAGCACGTTGATGAAACTCCCGCTGCCGTACGCGCTCGCCACCTGGCAGTAGCCGAACATGTTCACCCGCGGGGCCAACTGCTCCTTCACCACCTGCACGCACAGGCGGTTGTCGCTCTCCGATGAGTTGTCGCCGTCGGAGAAGTGGAACAGGTAGATGTTCCACTCGCTCGCGGGGTAGCGCTCGTCGAGAATTTCCTTCGCGAGCGTGTAGGCGCTGCTGATGCGCGTGCCGCCGTCCTCGCGCACGCTGAAGAACGTGGCCTTGTCCACCTCCTTCGCGCCCACGTCGTGCACGATGTACCGGCTCTCGATCCCCTCGTAGTTGCGGCGCAGCCACGTGTCGATCCAGAACGCCTCCAGCCTGACCAGCTCCTTCTGCTGGTCGCCCATGCTGCCGGACACGTCCATCATGTAGATGATCGCCGCGTTGTTCTGCGGCTTCTTCACCTCGTTCCACGAGCGGTAGCGCATGTCGCGCTTGATCGGGATGATCACCGGGTCGTCGGGGTCGTACGCGCCCAGCATCAACTGGCGCTTCAGCGCCTCGCGGTACGTCCTTTTGAACGACCGCAACGACGCCGGGCCGACCGGCCTGATCCCCGTGAACTTGTCCCGCACCGTCGTGATCTTGCTCGAGCCCTTGGGCTGGATCCGCGGCAGCTTCAACTCCTCCGCCAGAATGTCCGCCAGTTCCTCCAGCGTGACGTCCACCTCCAGCGCGTGCTGCCCGGGCTGGTCGCCGCCCTGCGCGCCTTGTCCGCCTTGGCCCTGCCCCTCCTGCCCCTCACCCATCCCCACGCCCGAGGAGTTGTCGCCGTAGCGGAACGTCGGCGTGTCCAGGTCATAGACCGGGATCGACACGACGTTCTTGCCTTCCTTGCCCACCAGTTCGCGGCGCTGCAGGAACTTCCGCAGGTCCTTGCGGATCTTCCCCTTCACGATCTGGCGGAAGCGCTGATGGTCCTGTTCGATCTTCGCGACCATGGGGTCCCCACTTGGCGGCCGATCGGAGCGGCACGAGTCCCTCCAACATCGGCGCGCCGGGCGTCCCGGCTGCGCTGAACCCGGGGTCCCCGCTGGATCGATCGATTCTCCGGGGTGCCGACACACGTCCTTACGGAAGCCGTCCCCCCGCGGTTCGGCCCCGGGACCGTGCTCCCGTTATCGGGACGCCGGTCAGGAGTCGATCGGGTTCCCGTCCACCGCGCGCACGATCCGCAGCGCCCACCAGCGCGTGTAGACCCCCAGTGCACAGAGTCCCAGCCCGATCGTCCCGTAGGTCAGGATCGCCGCCACCAGGATCAGCAGGTGCGTGCGGTTGCTCAGGTCGGCCAGCAGCAGGAAAGCCGCCAGCCCGAAGCCCTCCAGCGCCGCGGCGCCGATGAACATCCCGAAGTACTGGCGCCGCGCGGCGTCCACGCGCTCGAGCGTGACCCGGGTCGCGAGGTCGGACACATTATCAGCGGGCATGTCGCGCTCCTTCTCAAAGTGGGGCGATGTTCAACGGGATCGGAACCACACGGCAAGGCCAACCGAGACGAACAGCGCGGCCTCGGCAACGGCCAGCATCAGCAGCACGCGGATCAGCCGGGGGTCTTTCTTCTCACCCATGGTCGTGCCGAACCCGTTCCTCGCGCGTGTCTCATCCACTCCCCGAGGCCAGCGACCGACGCAGCGCACCCAGCGCCGTGTTGAGGCGGGACTTGACCGTCCCTTCGGGCTCGCCCAGCACCGCGGACACGCGCGCGATGCTGAGCCCCTCGTAGTAATGGAGCACCATCACGGCGAGGCTGTTCGGCGTCAGCCGCGAAACTTCCGACTTCAAGCGTTCGAGTTCATCCGCATCGGGCGCAGCCGCGTGAGGGGCCGCCGGCGTTGCCACCGAGTCCAAAGCCGCGAACGAGCGCCGCTTCGAGAGCGCCCGCACCGCGTGCCGGGTGGCGATTCGGTACACCCACGACCGGTACGCCCGCGGCTCTTCCAGCAGCACGAGCCGTCGCGCCGCTGTCAGCATCACCTCCTGCAGCGCGTCCTCGGCGTCGTGCTCGGGCAGCATGGCGCGGAGGCAGCGCCACAGCCACGGCCGCGTCCACACCAGCAGCCCCTCCAGGGCGTCACGGTCCCCCAACTGCGCCCGGATGACCATCCGGACCGCCGGATCGCCGCCATCGCTCGTTGGCCTGGGGTCGCTCATCGGGGTGCTGGCTTCAAGGAGACCGCCGGTCACGGGGGTGTTCGCGCCGGCTCGCCGCCGTAGACTGACCGCCGGCCATCCGCCATGCCAACCGACCCCACTCCACCATCCTTCCAGAAACCGTCCACGCCGGGGCCTCCGCCCGGAGGCATCAACCCGCGCTCCCGGGCCTACGGCATCGCCATGGAACTGGCCTTTTCGATCATCGGGATGACCATCCTCGGCTGGCTGATCGACCGCTGGGCCAACTCCACCCCCCTCTGGACTCTGATCGGCGCGGCCATGGGGGCCTTCGGCGGGTTCTACAACTTCCTCAAGAAGGCCCTCGCCCTGAACCGCGAGGAAGCCGCGGCCTACAACCGAGCACACCCGAAGGGCGCGAGAGGCTCCCCAGTCCAACCAGCAACCCCTGACGACCTGTTCGGACGAAAGTCCGATAACACATCTGACGAGAACGACTTCGACGTGCCTCCCGACCTCGAATCCACGCTCGAACGCCGGCTGAAGCAGATCGAGGCCCAGGAAGACGACTCAAAGCCCTGACTGGCAAGCACTTATGGAAAGCACCCACCCGTCGCCATCCAGACTCCCTGAAAAGGTGGTATCCCTGCCCGCCGCCCGGCTGGTGACCATGTCGGTAGTGGTGGGTGCTATTGCCGGATTGGTCCTGTGGGGGGTGGCGAAACTGGTTCGTCCGGACGCCTCAATGGGGGTGGCCGCCGGGGTGGGGGCGGGGGTGATCGGGACGATCGTGGGGGCGCTGGTGATCCAACCGTGGGTGGGGAGGCCCTTGTCGCGGTGGCCGGCGCTGCTGCTGGCGGCCCAAGGGATCGGGTTCTTCGGCACCCTGTTTGTGAGTGCTTTGCTATACTCGACGACCCGTCCCGATCCGGTGGGATTGGCGGCGGGGTCCGTCGTCAGTTTCGTCGGAGCGGTGATCGGACACGCACGGGTCTTCGGCTCGTGCGCCCGATCGGTCGGCAGGGCCGCCGCCGCCCCGGGCGCGTGACCCACGCCCTGGGCTGACCCCGCTCCGAAAGCCCCGTCCTTCGGTCGTTTGCGTCTGCTCAGGAACCCCGCGTGATGCACGGCTCTGTCACTCTCTCCACGATCTTCCCCACGACGCTCGGCGCCGGCGACAACCCGCTCGGGCACGTGCTCGACAAGCCGCTGCTCCCGCCCATCCCCGGGCTGGAGTGGGCGGGCCCGTTGCTGACGATGCACACGCTGACGCTGTTGATCGCCGCGCTGCTGACGGTCGCGGTGCTGCTCCGCGCCGCCGCCGCCATCCAGACCGGCCCCGAGTCGCAGGGCAACGAGCGGTTCGTCACCAAGGGCAAACTGAACCAGATGCTCGAGGTGATCGTCACCTACATGCGTGACACGGTCATCAACGCGCAGCTGGGCCCCGACGCCGGGCGGGCCTTCGCCCCCCTGCTGCTCTCGATCTTCTTCTTCATCCTGTTCAACAACCTGATCGGCCTGGTGCCGCTGCTCGACGTGCAGCACCTCATCGGCGGTCTGGCGATGGGCGACCCGCACTTCGCGGTCGTCGGCGGCACCGCCACCGGGCGCCTCGCGGTCACCGCGGGCCTCGCCACCGTCGTGTTCATCATCTGGCAGATCAACGGCATCCGCTCCGCCGGCCTCGGCGGCTGGGCCAAGCACTTCCTGGGCGGCGGGCCGATCTTCCTCGCCCCCATCATGGTGCCCGTCGAGATCATGGGCATGTTCGTCAAGCCCGTGGCCCTCAGCCTGCGTCTGTTCGCGAACATGACCGCCGGCCACGTGCTGCTCGCGGTGCTGCTGGGCTTCACCGCCGCGGCCCCGAAGGCCCTGGGTTGGGCGCTCGGCACGCCCGTGACGGTGGTGAGCGTGCTTGCCAGCGTGGCGATCATGTTCCTGGAACTGTTCGTGGCCTTCCTCCAGGCGTTCATCTTCACGTTCCTGACCACCCTGTTCATCAGCCAGTTGATGCACCACCACCACGACGAGCACGGGCACGACCACGCCCACGACGACGCCCCCGGGCACGAGAAGCACGCCCACGCCTGAGCGTTGAACGACGACTTTCCCCGCCGGCGTGTCGCTGGCGGCCTTGATCCAGCGAGTCTCAGAAACAACAACCGGCGCCGCGCGGCGCCCCAGCAAGTTTGGAGCGATCGACAATGACGACGAAGAAGATGGTGATGATGGTGACCGGCGCCGCCGCGATCGCCTGCCTGTCCAGCAACGCCCTGGGCGCCGAGATGTCCGTGCAGGACATGATCGCCACCGCCAAGGCCGGCAACTGGGGCCGTTACGTGGGCGCCGGCCTCGCCGCGGGCCTCGCGGTCATCGGCGGCGCGCTCGGCATCGGGCGCATCGGCGGCTCCGCCGTCGAGTCCATGGCCCGCCAGCCCGAGGCCTCCGGCACCATCGGCACCAACATGCTGATCGCCGCGGCCCTCGTCGAAGGCGCCACCCTCTTCGCCGTTCTGGGCGGCTTCCTGGCCCTCATCGGCTGATCTCGACTCATCCCCCACGACCGTTCCGGCGTGGGGACCCGCGCATGGCGTTGGCCCGTCGAGGCCGCGCACTGCCCGAGTCCTCGCGCCGGACGCCAGGCCGTACGGACTTCGTCCTCCCCCCTCTCCCCCGGCGCGAACACTCCGCTTCACCAAGGACCACCCTTCGATGAACCGCAGCCCGATGCAACGCCTCTTCGCCACGGCCCTCGTCCTCGCCGCCCCCGCGATCGCGCTGGGTGCCGAGGCCCACGCCGGCGAATCCCACGGCACCGACAGCCCCATGTTCTTCTCGCTGTTCCAGTACGGGATGGCGATCCTGGTGTTCCTGATCGTCTTCGCCGTGCTGTCCAAGGCGGCGTGGCCCAAGATCCTCGGGGGCCTGGAGGCCCGCGAGAAGAAGATCCGCGAGGAGATCTTCGCCGCCGAGGAGTCCCGCAAGAAAGCGAGCGAGATGCAGGCGGCCCACTCGAAGGAGCTGGCGGCGGCCAAGGCCGAGGCGCAGCGGATGATCGAGCAGACGCGGGCCGACGCGGCCCGCACCGCCGCCGACCTGCGCGTGAAGGCCGAGGCCGAGATCGCGCAGATGCGCGAGCAGGCGCTGGCGAGCATCGAGGCGGCGAAGAAGGCCGCGGTGCAGGACATCTACAACGAGGCCGCGGGCATGGCCACCGCCGCCGCGAGCAAGATCCTCGAGCGCGAACTGAACCCCGCCGACCAGGCCCGCCTGATCGAGCACAGCCTCACCGAGTTCCGCGGCGCGTACGCGGGCCGCTGAGGCCGTTTCGCGGCAGGCACTGGGCACCAGGCAATGGGCACGAGGCACTGGGCACCAGGGCCGCGAGCAAATGAGCCCCATCCGGATTTGAGTTCTGAGTTCTGCTGATCTGAGATTTCCCCCATGCCCCTGATCGACTCACCCCCCGATGCCCTCTCCCGCGTGTACGCGGTGTCGCTGTTCGACCTCGCCGACAAGGAGGGCGGGCGGACGCGCCAGGAGCAGATCGCCTCCGAGATCGAGGACCTGGTCGAGCTCACCCGCGAGATGCCCGAACTCAGCGAGTTCTTCGCCTCGCGCATCCTCGGCACCGCCGAGCGCGAGGGCGCCCTGAAGAAGATGTTCTCCGGGCGGCTCAGCACGCTGTTGCTGCACTTCCTGCTGGTGGTCAACCGCAAGGAGCGGCTCAACCTGTTCCTGTCGATCGCCGCCGCCTTCGACGAGCTGATCCAGGAGAAGTTCGGCCGCATCGAGGTCGACGTCTACACCAAGCACGAGCTGTCCCGCGACCAGGTCAACGACATCCAGAGCAAGCTCGCCCAGGCCCTCGGGCGCGACCCCGTCGTCCACGCCTACACCGACCCCTCCATGCTCGGCGGCATGCGCCTGCAGGTGGGCGACAAGCTCATCGACGCTTCCGTCAGCACCATGCTCCGCAAGATGCGCGAGCAACTCAAGACCAAGGGCTCGGACGCCCTGCGTGCCCGGTTCGATCGACTCATCGGGGAGTGAGCGAATCCAACCGCGGAGACGCGGAGTTCGCGAAGACGACCCCAGGTTCACAGATTCAGCGCCTCACCCGCCAGACAAGACACCCGCCAGAACAACACATGCCTCCCTCCGCGTCCTCCACGCCTCCGCGGTGAACAAGCGAAGACCAAGAGACCACCATGAAGATCAAAACCGACGAAATCGCCAGCGTGATCAAGCAGGAGATCTCCCAGTTCTCCTCCGCCCTTGAAGTCTCCGAGGTCGGACGCGTCATCGAGGTCGGCGACGGCATCGCCCGCATCTACGGCCTCGCCAACGCCATGGCCGGCGAACTCCTCGAGTTCCAGACCGCCGAGGGCGCCGTCATGGGCCAGGTCTTCAACCTCGAACTCGACACCGTCGGCGCGGTCATCTACGGCGACTACCTCAAGGTCCGCGAGGGCGACACCGTCGTCTCCACCGGCAAACTCCTCCAGGTCCCCGTCGGCGAGGCCATGCTCGGGCGCGTCGTCAACCCCCTGGGCGAGCCCATCGACGGCGCCGGCCCCATCCAGACCAAGGACTTCCGCCCCGTCGACATCATCGCCCCCGGCATCGCCGCCCGTCAGCCCGTCACCGAGCCCATGCTCACCGGCGTCAAGGCCATCGACAGCATGATCCCCGTCGGGCGCGGCCAGCGCGAGCTCATCATCGGCGACCGCAAGACCGGCAAGACCGCCGTCGCCCTCGACACCATCATCAACCAGAAGAAGTACTGGGGCACGCCCGACGCGATGGTGTGCATCTACGTCGCGGTCGGCCAGAAGGAGTCCACCGTCGCCGCCGTCGTTGAGACGCTGAAGAAGCACGGCGCGATGGAGTACACCATCGTCGTCAACGCCTCGGCATCCGACCCCGCCCCCATGCAGTACATCGCGCCCTTCGCGGGCTGCGCCATGGGCGAGTACTTCATGTGGGCCGGCAAGCAGGGCAAGACCCCCAAGCACGCCCTGTGCATCTACGACGACTTGTCCAAGCAGGCCGTGGCGTACCGCCAGCTCTCGCTGCTGCTCCGCCGCCCGCCCGGCCGCGAGGCGTACCCCGGCGACGTGTTCTACCTCCACAGCCGCCTGCTCGAGCGCGCCACCAAGCTCTCGAACGAAAACGGCGGCGGCTCGCTCACCGCGCTGCCCGTCATCGAGACCCAGGAAGGCGACGTCTCGGCGTACATCCCGACCAACGTGATCTCCATCACCGACGGCCAGATCTACCTTGAGTCCGAACTGTTCTTCGCCGGTGTCCGCCCAGCGGTGAACGTCGGTATCTCGGTGTCCCGCGTCGGCGGCAACGCCCAGATCAAGGCCATGAAGCGCATCGCCGGCTCGCTCCGACTCGACCTCGCCGCCTACCGCGAACTCGAGGCCTTCGCCCAGCTCGGCACCGAACTCGACAAGGCGACTCAATCTCAGTTGGATCGCGGCCGCCGCATGGTGGAACTGCTGAAGCAGCCCCAGTTCATCCCCTTCGACGTGATCGACGAGACGATCTCGATCTTCGCGGGCACCAAGGGCCTGCTGGACGACGTCGCGGTTCCGGACCTCGCGGCCTTCGAGCGCGGCCTGCTCGCGTGGATGAACAGCCAGGGCAAGGCGGTTCGCGACGAACTCGCGAAGCTCAAGGACATCGACAAGACCCTCGAGCCGAAGCTGATCGAGGAGATCAAGAAGTACAAGGCGAGCGGGTGGAAGAAGTAAGCCGCCGGCCGCCCGGCGGGCGCTAACCTCCAGAACCCGGAGCGCGAGCGACGGGCCATCAAGACTCTCGTTGCCCATCAAGCCCTCGCCTCCGCGAGGGTTTTTCATCGCCCGTCGTGCTGCGGGCGACTCAGGCTCCTCGCCACACGGCACGACCGTCCAGAGGCCTGAGCCATCGTGGCACCCATCGCCTCTATTCCCAACGCCGTTCGAGCACTCGCATGAACATTGCGCCGCTGCGCACGCGCAGTTCCGTCGCAAAGAACGCCTGTTCGGGGCAAAGCACTTGATTTGCGCTGTGCCTCGATAGAAGCTCGAAGCCCCGGGCGCCTCGGGACGTGGGCTGCGGGCTGATGAAACACTCGCCGACGATCCAGGTGTGATCACGCGTTCGAAGCCGGAATCCGAAGTGCCCCTCATGCTGCTCGCACCAAAATCGCGGCTGTTCGCCCTTCTCAACTTGATACTTCAAAAGTGCCAACGGACCGGATACTTCGCTCGACCACGGAATGCTCAAGAACTCGGCCCAGTGTGATTGCACCATATCGCGGGCTCGGTCCGAGTGGGGTATTGATTCCCGCAGCACGAACTCGGTGGTTCCAGCCGCTAGGGCACGCAACTCCGATTGCACCCGTAACAGCATTGGCTGAACCGAGTAGTCCGCTTCAAGGTCGATCACCCCACCGGCGGTGTTCAGTTCTTGCTGAAGTTCACTCGGTATCGACCGTGTTGCGTTGACGAGGGCCGATGCATACGCGCGATTCCTGAGACCGACGTAGACGTCCCTGTCTTTCTGCCACTCCTCGATCATCGCTTTCTCGGCGAGTCTTTGCTCTGTACTCCGGCCCAAGTCCGATCGAAGCGGTGTTGGCGGTTCGCCCGGGTCCTTGAGCCGCTTGAATGCTCCCCACGCGTCGTCATCACCAGCGCCAGTGGAAGGGAACGCTTCGTGGGGGTCAAACGTAATCGCCAGCCTGCCAGATTCACGCTCGATGTACACCGCAGGGCATGGCGCTGACTCCGAAGCCGTCTCCTCCGGACGCGGTGGCAGCCAGTCGAGCTGGTCGGGAATGAATGAACGGAGGAACGGCGTCTTGCCGGACCTCACCGGAACGCGAATCGTCACGAGTTGCGGCCCTTTGCGGGTCCGGTCGATGGTGGTGCCAACGAGAACACCGCACGACACGATCCGTCCGCTGTTGTCAAGACAGATCGCACCACTCGTCCCTGACGCTCGTGTCTGCTCACTGTCGGCGCTTTGGCGTTCATACCACGCAGAGGCAAGTCGCACAACGTCGTCGCACTCCGAGAGACTGTTCACTGCGCGGGCTTCTTCGAACCCAATCGCTGACAACGCTTCCACCGCCCGCAGGCGAGCGTCGAGGTCTGGGTCTTCTGTTTTCGACACGGGCGTGCTGAGATGAATCACACAGCGCTCCGTGTCGTCGAGACAACGCTGGAGCTCATCAATCTTCTGGGTCAACTCGGGAGACTCGACTCCGGCGGACTGATTGGCGAGCAAGAGTCGCTTTAGATTTTCAATCCGCGATTGGTAACTGTCAAGCTCAGACTTCGCTTGCGCCAGTCGCTCGGTCCGCAGCGCCTCTTCTCTTGCGTGATCCAAGTCCCTCTTCTTCTTGATGGCCCCGAAGTAGTCCTTGAGGGCGACGGTTCGTGTTGGCGTCACCGAATCTGCGTTCTCGGTCACGGCTGTCGGCATCTTGCTTTCCTTGTTCCCAGTGGCCTGACAGCTTGTCAGGCACTGCTGTGCGCGATTGTATATAGACATTGATCGCAGTCGTTGCAGCGACAGGACGCCTCACGGAGACCGAACGGGTCGTGCGGGTGTCCGGTGAGAGCATTGCACATGACATTCCAAAGCAAAATGGTGTGCTGTCGGCCAAGTCTGGAAACGCCTTCCAAACTCACGCGGCTTAGCCCACGCGCTGCCGATCACGATCACCTTGTCACCACCCCCGACTTCGCCTTCTTCCTCGGCCGCTTCGGCGAGGCGTGCCCGTAGGGTCGATGGGATGCGTTTCCAGCGCACGCCAAGCCCCCGCACCCGCGGGGGTTTTTCATTGACGGCTGCCCGATAACCGCCCCATTCGCGGCCGATTGCGGCCAATCGCGGGCAAGGCGCCGCCGGGGTCTTCTTGAGCGGTGGCCGGGCAACTACATTTGTGCGTCGCGGTGATTCCCGCCGCCGGAGGCTTTCGCATGATGACGAGTTCCGCCGCTGTTTCCCCCGTCCGGCGTGGCGCGGGCGTGCCGAGCTGGTGCGCGGCGCTCATGGTCGGCGTTGGCGCGCTCGGCGCCGGCACGCCGGCCCACGCGCAGTCCCTCGTCGGCGCCACCGCCAACTCCGCCGGCAGTTCCACGCTGATCGTCATCGACCCGCTCACGGGCGCGAACCTGCCTTATCTCTCCGTTCCCGTCACAGGCTCGCTCAACCGACAGGTGTACTTCCTCACGCAGATCCCCGACGGGCGGCTCGCGGCGTCCATCTACACCGAGAACAGCAACGCCGACGTCACCTCGGAACTGATGCTCATCGACCCGCAGCCGGGCACGAGCGGCATCATCCCGTTCGGTGCGCCGCTGAACACCTCGTACCTTGAAGGGCTGGAGTACTCGCCGCGCCATGGGAAGCTGCTCGTGTCGTTCGCGAACTTCGGCAACTTCGGCACCAACCGCCTCGCGCAGGTGAACTTCGACGGCACGGTCGCTTCGACCACCGCCGCGCTCGCGGGCATCAGCGACCTCGACACCATCCTCAGCTCCGACACCCTCGACCTGTTCTTCGACCTGAACGCGACGTCCAGCCCGCGGGTGAAGAACCTCGTGAACCCCCTGCCCGCGACGACGTTCGCCGGCTTCTCCTCGCCCCCCACGCAGGCGGCGTGGTTCGACGGCGGCATCCACCCCACCACCGGCGAGGTCATCTTCACGCGCCCGATCTCCGGCATGTCGCAACTCACCCGCCTCGTCGGCAACGCCTACGTCGCCGGCGCCAACATCGCCGGCGGGCGGCAGGTCCGCGGCATGACCTGGGCGTTCCTGCCCGCGCGCGGCACTGTTTCCTCCGCTCCGCTGGTCTGCCCCAACGTCCCCGTCACTTTGGCCGCCACGCCCGTCGGCACAGGTCCGTTCACGGTGCAGTGGCAGTACCGCGGCGGCCCGCCGCCGGCGAGCGTCGCCGACTGGACCGACATTGTCCCGGGCGTGAACGTCGCGCCCGCGGGCACCGGCGCGCCGGGGCGGTTCCTCTTCAACGCCACGGGCGCAACAACCACGCTGCTCAGCGTCGACCGCGCGACCGTTCCGCCCGGCGACCCCGGCGAGCCCAACTGGTCTCACGCGGGCGTCGGGCAGTTCCGCTTCCGCGCCGTGATCACCGGCTCGGTCGGCGCGGCCTTCGCCACCGCGGACACGACGTTCCAACTCGTCTCCGACCTGAACTTCGACGGCGTGGTGGGCACCGCGGACCTGACGGTGTTCCTGGGTCGCTTCGGCCAGCCCGCGCCGCTGGGCTCCGACGCCGCCCGCGCGGACTTCAACGCCGACGCGATCGTGGACACCGCCGACCTGGCGTTCTTCCTCGGACGCTTCGGCTCGGCGTGCCCGTAGCCGAACCCCAGATTTCCGCTGGCGAACCGCCCCCCGCGCGGTAGGCTGTTCCCTGGCGCGAGCCACGCCGCTCGCGCCCTGTGAGGAGAAAGCCATGCCCCGCCGCCACTGCCGCTCCACCTTCGCCGCGCTCGCGTTCGTCGCGAGCGTTCTCGTTCCATCCTTCGCCGTCGTCGCCGGCGCGGCCGCCCAGTGCGAGAGCGTCGGCTTCTCTGGTTCCGCCGGTTCGCCCGCGCAGCAGGGGTTCGCCGCCTTCGGTGCGCCGGTGATCCAGCCGCTGCCCAACGGGACCATCCGCTGGATCGTCCAGCCCGGCACGCTCGGCCTGTTCGCGCCGCCCAGTCCGCCCTGGCCCGGCGGCACCGGCCCGCGGCAGGAAGTCAGCTGCACCATGCGAGTCGTCTCCAGCCCGCCAACGCTCTCGCCCACCGGCGTGCACGATTCGGGCTTCTCCATCTACCGCGGCGTGTGCATCCAGGGCGGGAACGTCGTCGCCGGCGTGACCAACGACGGCATCTTCATCTCCATCTCCACCCCCACCGGCGTTGAGACCGAGTACGAGTTCGCGCCCTTCAACACCACCGCCGGGCCCGCGGTGTACCACTTCGAGGCCACCGACCACGGCCAGACACTGACCGCCGTCAGCGCCACCCAAACCGCGACCGCCCACCGCCCGCGCGGGCGCTACTCCGATGCGCCATCCACCTGGCGCGTCGGCGGCGGCGGCGTGGCCGCCGCCGAAGTCATCGTCTCCAACTGGACCGTCGCCCAGGGCCTGCCGCCCGTGATCGTCTCGTCGACCGGCGCCGCGGCGACGTGCCCCGGCGGGTCCGTGACGGCGCAGGTGAACGCCTCCGCCGGCGAGGACGGGCAGTTCCAGTGGCAACTCGAGGACGCGTCGTCCCCCACCGGCTGGCGCGACCTGAACGACGGGCCGCTGTTCATCGCGGGCGCGCTGTGGGGCAACGTCAACGGGTCGCGCAACCGCCAGTGCCTGTTCATGCACGGCCTGGGCCAGCGCGCCGACGCCCTGCGCACTCGCTGCGTCGTCACCACCGGCTGCGGCGCGGCGAGTTCGCCCCCCTCCGCCCTGCGCCTGCTCCCTGATTTCAACGCCAGCGGCGCGGTGAACACCGCAGACCTCGCCATCCTGCTCGGAAGTTTCGGGCGACCCGTGGCCGCGTTCTGCTGCGGCGACATCGACGGCGACGGCCTGGTCAACACCGCCGACCTGGCGAAGTTCCTCGGCGACTTCGGGCAGGCGTGCCCGTAGGTTCGGGGACCGCCCGACCGCCCGCCTCGCGTATGAACCAGCTTCCAGAAACCGGAGGAACCAGATGGCGCGTTCGACCAATCGAGTCGCGATCCCCGCGGCGGCGACCCGGGCTCTCTTCATGGGGGCGATCGCGGCGGTGAGCGGTGTGACGGGGACACGAGACGCCGCGGCACAGACCTGCGGACCGCAGTGGTTCCCGACGTTTGGCGGCGTCTCCGGCGGGGCGTCACCCGTTGTGAACGCGCTGACGGTCTGGGACCCGGACGCCAGCGGGCCGCAGCCGCCAATGGTGGTCGTTGGCGGCACGTTCACCACCGCTGGCGGAATCACCGTCAACAACATCGCGCGCTGGAGCGGCTCATCCTGGTACCCGCTGGGATCGGGCGTCGGCGGTACCGTGAGCGCTCTCGCGACGCTGCCCAACGGCGACCTGATCGCGGGCGGGGCCTTCCTCACCGCGGGCGGCGCCCCCGCAAACCGCATCGCGCGCTGGGACGGCGCCGCGTGGCATCCGCTCGGCTCGGGCGCCAGCGCCACCGTGCAAGTCCTCGCCGCGCTGCCCAACGGAGACCTGATCGCCGGCGGGACCTTTGTGACCGCGGGCGGCGTGACCGTGAACCGGATCGCGCGCTGGGACGGTGCCAACTGGTTCGCCTTCGGGACCGGCCTGGACAACTTCGTCAGCGCGCTGATGACGCTCACCAATGGTGACGTGATCGCCGGCGGCGCGTTCCTCAACGCCGGGGGCAGCCCCGCCAACCACATCGCGCGCTGGAACGGCGCCGCGTGGTCCGCCCTGGGATCGGGCACCAGCGGCGTTGTGCGAGCGCTGACAACGACCACCGGGGGTGACGTCATCGCCGGCGGCACGTACGCCACCGCCGGCGGCATCACCGTCAACAACATCGCGCGCTGGAACGGCGCCGCCTGGTTCGCGCTCGGATCGGGCACGAGCGCCGGCGTGAACGCTCTGACCACGCTCCCCGGCGGCGACATCGTGGCGGGCGGAGGCTTCTTCAGCGCCGGGGGCACGACCGTGAACCTCGTCGCCCGGTGGGACGGCGCGTCCTGGTCCGCGCTCGGCTCCGGCGTGGGCGCCACCGTGCTGGCGCTGTCGGCACTCCCCAGCGGCGATGTCGTCGCGGGCGGCGTCTTCAGCACCGCGAGCGGTCAGACCGCCGAGCGCGTCGCACGCCACTCTTTCACCGGCCTTCCTTCCGTCACGGTCCCGCCCGAACCCATGACCGTGAGCCAAGGCCAGACCGTTTCTCTCTCCGCGTCGATCAGCCGCGGGCTTTCGGGATTCGCCGCGCAGTGGCAGCGCGACGGCGTCAATATCTCCAACGGTCCGGGCGGTGCCTCGCCCGGCGGGGGCACGGTTGCCGGCGCCGCCGAACTTCTCTCTTCGCCCGTCGACGGCGCCCCCGCCACGCTCACCATCACGAGCGCTCAGCCTTCGGACACGGGCCAGTACGCGGTCGTGTTCACCAACGTCTGCGGGAGTGTGACGAGCGTCGCCGCCACCGTGACCGTGGCCGGAGCCGGATGCCCGAGCGACCTGAACGGCGACGGCCTCATCAACACCGCCGACCTGGCGATCTTCCTCGGCGACTTCGGCGAGGCGTGCCGGTAGCCGGGTCGCACGGCCATCTTCGCCCGCCGCCGCTCACCCGTCCGCCCCGGCCCACTGCGCGATCCGTCCCGCGAACGCCTCGCCGAACTGCTCGAGTTTCTTCCGCCCCACGCCCTTGACCTCCAGCATCGCCTCCGGCGTGGTCGGGCGCGAGACCGCCAGCTCGATCAGCGTGGTGTCCGCGAACACGACGAACGGTGGCACGCCCAGCCGCTCCGCGATCTCGCGGCGCAGCGCCCGCAGCGACTCGAACAGTTCGCGCTGCCGTGCGTCGAGCGCGTCCACACCGCTCTCGGCACGCCGGCCCCGTTTCCCGGGTCCGCTCGTCCCGTCCGCCGACGCGCCCCCGCGCTCCCGGGGCAGTTCCAGCAGCCGCGCCGCCCGCTCCCCGCTCAGAAACGCCTTGCTCGCGCCCGTCAGCGTGACCACGGGGAACTCCCCCGGCGCGATCGCCAGCGCCCCGGCGTCGACCAGTTGGTGCACGCACGCCACGATCGAATCGCGGTGCATCGAGCGCAGCAGCCCGAACGTCGACACCCGGTCGTGCCCCTTCTCGATGATCCGCGCGGTCGCCTTGCCGCGGAGCACGTCGGCGACGTGCGCCGCCCCGAACCCCTGCCCCACGCGGTACACGCAGGAGATGATCTTCTGCGCCACCACCGCCGACCCCGGCACCTCGTCGAGCTCGTTCAGGCACACATCGCACGCGCCGCAGCCGCCGGTCGCTTCCGGGGCCGGGGTCGGGGCCGGGGGCTCGTACGCCTGCCCGAAGTACTCGCTCAGCGCCGCGTGACGGCAGCGCCCCGAGCCCGCGACCATCCGCATGTGGCGGAGCAGTTCCAACTGCGCGTTCAAGGCCGCCGTGTCGCCGCCGCCCCCCTCGCTGGCGGACCGCTCCATCAGCGTGCGCCAGCGCTCCGAGTCCGCCGGGCTGTAGAGGAGGATGCACTCGCTGGGCAGCCCGTCGCGCCCGGCCCGTCCCGTTTCCTGCTGGTAGTGCTCGACGCTCTTGGGCATCCCCGCGTGGACGACGCAGCGCACGTCGCCGCGGTCGATCCCCATCCCGAAGGCCACGGTGGCGCACACCACGTCGAGGCGCTCGGCCTTGAAGTCCGCGCTCACCCTCGTTCGTGCCGCCGCGTCCATCCCCGCGTGGTACGCCCGCGCGTCGATGCCCCGCGCCCGCAGCGCATCGGCCAGACTTTCGGTCTCGCGCCGGCTGATGCAGTACACGATCGCCGCCTCGCCCTTGTGACGCGACAGCGCCCTCTCGCACTGCTCGACCACCCGCGTCCGCGGCAGCACGCGGTACGTCAGGTTCGGGCGGTCGAACCGACCCACCAGCACCAGCGGGTCCTCCAGCCGCAACTGGTGCACGATGTCCTCCCGCACCCGCGGCGTCGCCGTCGCGGTGTAGGCGTGCAGCGCCATCCCCGGCAGGTGGGCCCGCAGTTCCGCCAGGCGCCGGTACTCGGGGCGGAAGTCGTGCCCCCACTGGCTGATGCAGTGCGCCTCATCCACCGCGATCGACCCCAGCCGGTCGCCGAGCGAGCGCATCCACGAAACCGTCCCGTCGAGCAGCAGCCGCTCGGGCGCGATGAGCAGCAGCCGCAGCGACCCGTCGCGGGCCGATTCACGCACGCGCCGCGCCTCCTCCGGCGACACGTGGCTGTGCAGCGCCGCTGCCGAGTAACCCGACAGCCGCAGCCCCGCCACCTGGTCCTGCATCAGCGCGATCAGGGGCGACACGACCACCGTCAGTTTTCCGGTGATCAGCGGCGGCACCTGGTAGCACAGGCTCTTCCCCCCGCCGGTCGGCATGACCACCAGGCTGTCGCGGCGTTCGAGGCTCGCGCGGATCGCCTCGCCCTGCATCGGGCGCAGCGTGTCGTAGCCCCACACGGAGCGCACCACCGAGCGCAGGCCCTCCTCGGACCCCAACCCCTCGCCGTCCATGGCCGCCGTGCGCATCGGACGTGAGTTTACCCCTGAAGCCGAACGCCGGGCCGGACCGTTCAAAGTGCGAACGCGAGATTCCCCGTTCAAAATGGCCGGAATCCTGGCAGCCCGGGCCCGCCGTTGCCGCATGTCCCACGAAGGGGCGGCGCTGGCGCAAAATCTCGGACAAGAATGTCCGAGTTTCGCTCGCCGCCGCGTCCTTCACACCTACCATCGGTCGCAGGGCCCGCTGTTGCCTCGACCGCACTCGAAAGGGCTAGCGCCATGAAACTCAGTCACGCGAGTCTCGTCTTCGCGACGCTCGCGGTTGCCGGTTCCGTTCGTGCCGACGACCCGAGCGTTGTCAACCTCGGTCTTCTCCCCGGCGACCGTCTGGTCGCGCCCGCCGTCAACTCGCAGGCGGAGGTGAGCGCCGCCCGCGGCGCCGACTCCACGCTCATCGTCTGGACCGACAGCCGCGCCCGCAGCGGCGGCGGCCAGTCCGTCCAGAGCGATTCCGACCTCTTCGGCATCCGCATCGCCCCCTCGGGAGCGCCAATCGACGCCTCGCCCTTCATGATCGCCGGCGGCATGGGAACCCAGCGCCGCCCCATGGTCGCCTGGAGCGGCTCCGCCTGGCTCGTGGTTTTCCTGTCGCAGGACCCCTCCGGCGGGTACTTCGAGGACCGCACCCGCGCCGTCCGCGTCTCCGCCGCCGGCCAGGTCCTCGACGCCACCCCCATCTCGTTCCCGCCCACCCAGTTCACCCCGGACTGGGTCGGCACCAACGTCGCCGGCCTGAACGGGCAGTGGCTCATCACCCGCTGCGTCTACCACGATGACGGTTACGGCACCTACCTCGCCGGGCAGCGCATCAGCGCCGCCGGCGCTCTCCTCGACCCCGACCCGCGGATGCTCATCGACTGGGTCTACGGCAACACCAAGGTCCTCGCCTCCAACACCGAGTACCTCGTCGCCGGGCCCACGTGGAACGACGGCAGCGTCTTCACCGCCCGGCGCATCAGCGCCAGCGCCCAGCCCGTGAACGCGGCGTTCGGCGTCCCGTCGCTCAGCATCGCCGGCAACGGCACGGAGTACTACGTCGCCTGGGTTTCCAACTACACCAACCTCGTCGGCTCGCGCATGACCGCCGCCGGCACCCTGCTCAATCCCGCTGGGACGCTTCTGTTCAGCAACTTCTCCGGCGACGCCGCGATCACTCACGACGGTTCCAACTGGTGGCTCGCCTGGACCGTCGCCGCCAACGCCCGCACCCTGCGTGTTTCCCCGGCCGGCGCGGTCCTCGACCCCGGCGGCGTGCTCCTGCCCATCACCATCGGCGGGAACATCGACACCATCTACACCCCCAACCTCGTCGCCACGCCCGGAGGCGGGACCACCTTCGTCTGGCACGACATGCGCGCCGCCGCCGGCAGCGACGCCAACGCCTACGCCCTTCCGCTCTCGCCCGCCAACACCCCCGGCGTCGAGCGCTGCGTCTCCACCGGCACCACCAACCAGCGCACCAGCGACATCAGCGATGGCCCCGCGGGCGCCTCCGCCGTCGTCTTCGTCAGCGAGACCGCCAACGACGACCGCGTCCTGTTGCACCTTCTGACCGCCACGGGCGCGCCCGTCAACCCCGAGCCCATCGAGGTCTTCCGCTCCCCCACCATCGGCCGCGCCTCCATCGCCTGGAACGGCTCGGTCTACATGGTCGCCTGGGACACCGGCGCCTCCGGGCAACTCGCCACCCAGATCAAGGCGCGCCGCCTCAACCCCGACGGGTCCTTCATCGATGCCGCCCCCTTCGACGTCATGCCCGGCTTCAACCCCGACGTTGGCGCCCTCGGCGATGACTTCCTCTTCGCCGCCTCCCGCTACGCCTTTTACCCGCAGTACATCGACCTCTGGGCCCGCCGCTACGACGGCACGACAGCGTCCTTCACCGACGCCGCACCGCTCGGCCTCGCCGGCGGCTACTACATCGGCTACAACCGCGTCCGCGCCGACAACACCCGGTGGCTCGTCACCTCCAGCACCCAGTGGACGCACGACTCCTCTCAGGGCGACGCCGTCTACGTCAGCGTGCCGCCCGTCGGCACGCCCTTGCCCGCTCGCAACCCCACGCCCTGGACCGGAGCCTCCGGCGACCTCGACGCCGCCTTCTCCGGCAGCGTCATCCTCTTCGTCTGGCGCAACAACTCGCTCAGCAACGCCAACAACTACATCGTCGGACGCCTGATGAACCCCGACGGCACCTTCCCCGGCACCGCCTTCACCATCGCCGAGGCCCCCGGCCGCCAGCTCCGTCCCACCGTCGGATGGAACGGCTCCGAGTTCGTCGTTGCCTGGGACGACCAGCGCAACCAGGCCTCGTTCTACGACGCACGTACCGATGTCTTCGCCGCCCGCGTCAGCGAGTCCGGCGTCGTCACCGATCCCGCCGCCATCGGCGTGGTCTGCGGCGTCGAGGGAGACCTCTCCCCCGCGCTGCTCTCCACCCCCGACGGTCGCACCCTCGTCAGCACCACCCGCTTCACCCTCACCGGGCCCGAGGATTCCTACCGCGTCGGCCTCTCGATGTTCGCCATGCCCAGCGCGATCTGCGCCGGCGACTTCAGCGCCGACCACGCCGTCAACACCGACGACCTCGTCCTGCTCCTCAACGGGTTCGACAAGGCCGTCCAGCCCCGCACCGCCGGCGACATGACCGGCGACGGCGGGGTCAACACCGCCGACCTCGCCCTGTTCCTCGCCGCCTTCGGCTCGAACTGCCCGTAAGACCTCACGCGCGCCCGATCCTCCAATCGGGATCGAGCAAGCCTCACGGGCCGCGGCGCTCAACAAAGCGACGCGGCCCTTTTTCGTGCGCCGCGCCCCGTCGTCCGCCGCGCCCTTCAATCCCGACGCCATGCAACCCGCCCCGATCATCCTCGCGCTGCCCGGCGGCGCCGCCCGCCTCGAACCCCTCCGCGCCGATCACGCCCCCGACCTCTTCGCCGCCAGCCGGCCCCACATCTGGCGCTTCATGGCCGTCAAGGCGCCGACCGTCGAGATCGACGTCTTAGCGTGGATCGCCACCGCCCTCGACAACCGGCGTGCCGGGACCGATCTTCCCTTCGCCATCATCCACGTGCCCAGCGGCCGGGCCGTCGGCTCCACCCGCTACCTCGAAATCCAGCCCGCCCACCGCTCGCTGGAGATCGGCTGGACCTGGATCACCCCCGACCTGCAGCGCACCGCGATCAACACGGAGTGCAAACTGCTGCTGCTCCGCCACGCCTTCGAGGCCCTCGGTTGCGTCCGCGTGCAACTCAAGTGCGACGCACGCAACACCCAGTCCCGGGCGGCCATCGAGCGGCTCGGGGCGGTCAAGGAAGGCGTGCTCCGCCACCACCGCGTCATGCCCGACGGCTTCCTGCGTGACACCGTCTGCTACTCGATCCTCGCCGCGGAGTGGCCCGCGGTCCGAGCCGGCCTCGAGACCCGCCTTTCAGTCCGCCCCGAGCGAGCCGGAGGCTGAAAGCAACCGCGTGTTTCAATCAAGTGAAGCGCTTTTCATGTAGACTTCCGCCCATTCCGGGGACCGGTTCGTGTCTGTCACGTCCCGCACCTTTCGCAAGGAGACACGCGATATGGGCATCGTTCAGGAGTTCAAGGAGTTCGCCGTCAAGGGCAACGCGCTCGACATGGCGGTCGGCATCATCATCGGCGCCGCGTTCAACAACATCGTGCAGTCGCTGGTCAACGACGTGCTCATGCCCCCGCTCGGCATGCTCATCGGCAAGGTCGACTTCAAGAACCTGTCGGTGATCCTGCAGAAGGCCGACGCCGCCGCCACCCCGCCCATCGCCGAGGTCGCGGTCAAGTACGGCGCGTTCATCAACCAGGTGATCAACTTCCTGATCGTGGCCTGGGTGGTCTTCATCATGGTGAAGCTCATGAACAAGGTGATCGCCAAGCGCGAGCCGGCCAAGTAATCCCGGTCTCCCCGACCGTTTCGCACCCGCCGCTCCCCGCTGGGAACAGGGGATATCCTTCGGGCCAAGTCGCCCGAACCTCCCATGTCCCACGAAGGCATCAACCCGAAGTACTCGTCCGAGGCCCTCACCCGGGGAATCCGTGTGAGGGTCTCGCCGTTTTTCCTGCCCTCCCACTCCGACCCCAGCGCCGGACGCTGGACCTTCGCCTACCGCGTCCGCATCTCCAACGAGAGCGACCGCCGCGCCCGCCTGCTCACCCGCCGCTGGGTCATCACCGACGCCGACGGCGTGGCGCGACTGGTTGAAGGCGAGGGCGTCGTCGGCCAGAACCCCGACCTCGCGCCCGGCCAGTCCTTCGAGTACTCCAGCTTCGCCAACCTCGAAACCGCCTGGGGCACCATGGAGGGCGCGTACCAGTTCTACGACGAGCACGGCGACGCCTTCGACGTCGCCATCGGCCGCTTCTACCTCGTCTCCGAGAACGCCGAAGTCATCGCCGCGGGCTGATCCGGCCCGCGGAGCGGGCCGTCGTTCGTTGCCAGACGCGCAGCGTCTGGACCGCGCCCGCGATTCCCCTTCCTTTGTCTCGGCTCCTCGCCCATGAAATGGGCGGGCGACCCCGCGAGCCACCACCTCAAAAGCAACAACGCCCGCCGGCAACATGCCCGCGGGCGTTGCGAAGAGATTGTGCTGTCTCAGCGCCGACGCCGCAGCGCCGCCACGCCGCCGAGCATCATCACGCCCGCGGTCCCCGGAGCGGGCAC
>JAFLCM010000199.1 GCA_017303565.1 Planctomycetota bacterium | reverse complement strand
GGCGAGCAGGCACGCGTTGGCGAGGCTGGTGTGGCCCCAGCCGATCTTCTTGGGGTACTCGGTGGGGCTGTACTGCGCCTCGGCGATCAGCAGGTCGCAGCCCTTCACGAACTCGATGGTCCTTTGGTACGGCTTGCACACGTCGCTGTCGGGCGTCAGGTCGTGGGGCTTTCCCATGAACCCCTGCAGGAACTCGTTGTCGGTGACGTAAGCGATCCGCTTGCCCCCGACGTCGACGCGGAAGCACACGGTCGCGCCCGGGTGGTTGGTGAAGTCCCAGGCGACGGAGATCGAGCCGAACTTGATGGGGTTGGACTCGAAGGCCTTGAAGTCGAGCGACGCCGACATGTCCTTGAGTTCAACGGGGAAGTAGTCGCGGTCGAGCTGGCCCTGGAAGACGCTGCGCAGGTCCTTGCGGAAGCCCGAGGCGCCGTAGAGCGTGAGCGAGAACCCCGGGATGTACGCGGGTGCGAAGAAGGGGAAGCCCTGGATGTGGTCCCAGTGGGTGTGCCCGATGAGGATGGGGATGTGGCGCGGGCCGCCCTTGGCGATCTCGATGCCGAGTTCGCGGATGCCCGTCCCGGCGTCGATGACGACGAGGTCGTCGCCCGAGCGCACTTCGAGGCACGACGTGTTGCCGCCGTGGCGGGCGACCTTGTGCCCGGGGACCGGGATGCTGCCGCGGGTGCCCCAGAGTCGCCAGTAGGGGAGCGAGAGGTCGAGGTCGGGCGCGTACACCTCGGATGAGGCGCCGCCGACGACGGGCACGGCAGAGGGCGCCGCCAGCGGCGGCAGACGCCGCGAGAAGAACGCCTCGACGAGCGTCAGCACCTGCTCTTTTTCGAACGGCTTGACGAGGAAGTCGAAGGCGCCCAGTTCCATGGCCTGCTCGGAGTCGCTCTTGAAGTTCCTGGCCGAGCACATGATGACGCCGATGTGCGACGTGGCCGAGTTCTCCTTGAGCTGCTTGAGCACGTCGATGCCGTGGACCCTGGGCATCATGATGTCGAGGAACATCAGGTCGGGGTTGAACGCGAGCACCTTGTCGAGCGCGTCCATGCCGTCGACCGCGGTCTCGACCTCGAAACCCGCCTTGACCAGGATGCGCTTGAGCAGTTCGAGAATCTGCGGGGTGTCGTCGGCGATGAGGACTCGGCGCTTGAAGGGGTTGATCTCGGGCATGGGCGGTGCTTTCGGGTCGGTCGGCGGGTCAGAAGGCTTTGGGTCAGGTGGGATTGTCTGTGGAGGCTGGGTCAACATACTCCATCGGGATTCTGACGCGGAAGACCGAGCCCACGCCGACGGTGCTCTCGGCTTCCGCCTCCCCGCCCATCAGGCGGCAGAGTTTGCGGACGATGGAGAGGCCCAGGCCGGTCCCGCCGTATTTGCGGGTGGTGGAGGAATCCGCCTGCTGGAAGGGCTGGAAGAGTTTGGCGACCTGTTCGGCGGTCATGCCGATGCCGGTGTCGCGGACCTCCAGCCGGAGTTCCTTGCCCGCGGGGGTGTCCACCGCCGCGGCGGAGAGGGTGATGGTCCCCCTGCTGGTGAACTTGCAGGCGTTGCTGAGCAGGTTGAACAGCACCTGGCGGACGCGGGTGAGGTCGGTGGTCATCGCGCCGACCGGGCCGCCGGGCTTCTCGCACTTCACCGCGTTGGCGTTCTTGTCGGCGAGCGGCGCGACGGCCCGGAGCGTGTCGTCGATCAGTTCGTCGGCGTCGAATCGCTCGGGGTGGAGTTCGATCTTTCCCGCCTCGGCCTTGGCGGTGTCCAGCAGGTCGTTGATGAGGGTGAGCAGGTGCTTGCCGGCGGCGTTGATGGTGCGGAGGTCGTCGACCGCCGACTGCTGGCCCCAGTCCTTGGCGTCGTCCATCAAAAGGTCGCTGTAGCCGATGATGGACTGCAGCGGGGTGCGGAGCTCGTGCGTCATGCTGGCGAGGAAGACGGTCTTGGCCTGGTTGGCCTCCTCGGCGTCCTGCTTGGCGCGGGCGAGCAGCACGTTCTGCCTCGCCAGTTCGTGCTTGAGCAGTTCGAGTTCGTTGGCGCGGCTCTGGATGCTCTGCTGGCGGGCGCTCGTCTCCGTCACGTCGATCAGGACCAGCCAAGACTGCCCCGAGACGCAGGCGGCGTGGACATCCGCGTACACCCCGGGGCAAACCTCGCACTGCGGGATCACCAGCGGCTCGTCCGGCGCGGGGAACAGCCCGGCAGCGACCGGGACCGATTCCGAGATGTCCGAACCGATCGGCGGGGCGCAGGGAGCGAAGCGGTTCCACGCCTTCGGGTCGCCGGGGGTCTCGATCACGCGCCCGTCGTCGCTGATGCGGGCGCAGGCGGGGCGCATCGTGGCGCTCGCCAGGTCGGCGAGGTACGCGGCGAGGGGGATGGGCAGTTCGGTCCTCACGGCTTGCCCGACACGCGCCCCGCCAGCGCGGCGAACGCGGCCTCGACGTTCTCGCCCGACTTGGCGCTGGAGAAGAGCACCGTCCACCCGCCCGTCCGAAGTTCATCGGCGTCGGCGTCGGAGACCTCGGCCTTGTCCGTCAGGTCAGACTTGTTGATGACCGCGACAAAGGGCAGCGCGCCGACCTCCTTGTCCACGCGGGCCTTGAGTTCCCGCGCGGTGTCGAGCGTGGCCCGGCGGGTGCGGTCGATGACCAGCAGGTACCCGGCGGCGCCCTTGATGTAGGTCATGTTCACCTTGGTGGAGTTGTCCTCACCGGCAACGTCCCAGAGCATCAGCATGACGTCAGTGCCGCCCACGCTCACGGTCTTCTTGTCGACCTTGACCCCGACGGTCGAGAGGTACTTGTCGCTGAAGACGCTTGATACAAAGCGAGCCACGAGGCTGGTCTTGCCGACTCCGAAGGCGCCCACCATGCAGACTTTCCTGGAGATCATGCGCCCGCGCGCCCTTTCATCACCTCGGGAGGACCACCCTGATATTGACGCGCCGGTTGGCCTCGCGGTCCTTGTCGGTGCCCTCGGCGGCGACCACGGGATCGGTCGCCCCGACGCCCAGGGGGGTGAGGTAGTCGTTGTTCACGCCGGCGCTGACGAGGACCGCCGCCACCTGCTGGGCCCGCTGCATGCTGAGGCGCATGTTCTTGGCCTCCGCGCCGGTGGAATCGGTGTGGCCCATGAGTTCCACGCGGAGAGAAACGCTCTCCTCCTCGGCGAGTTTCACGAGTGAGCGGATGTCCTTCACGAGGTCGCGGAACATCCCGTCCTGGCCGGGCGAGAGGTCGGTGGTGTTGACGATGAAGCGGGGCTTGCGTGCCTCGATCTTGGCCTTGAGGTCGGTGAGCGCCGGCAGCGTGGTGTTGACGACCGCGTCGTCGTTGAACTGGGTGACGCCGGGGATGAGCAGGGCCCGGGCCCGCGCGAACGCCAGCCACTTGTTCGACGTGCTGCCCTTGGCCTTCAGCACGCCCGAGTCGAAATCGATCGTCACGCCCTGCGGCGGCTTGAGGATGTTTCGCGACTTGTAGAGCACGAAAGCCGGCTCGCTGGACTGGTGCTGCTCCATCCGGACGTGGACACGGGCCGGGCCGAGGAGCTCGTACTCCTTGAGCGCCGTGGGGTCCTGGGCGAAGGGGTCGCGCAGGCCGTAGACCTGGTACACGCCGTCGATCTTGTCCGTCCGGGTGACGAGGATTCCGGGCTGCTGCTCGACGGCGCGGACGAAGGCGGCGAAGTCGCGGCGGAGGACGTATGAAGCGACCGCCCACCACGCGAGGAGGCCCAGCACGATGCCGATGAGCAGCCACGCGAGCAGGGTGCGGCGCTTGCTCCGGGCCTTGCCGTCGCGGCGCTGCTCGACGAGCACGGGCTCGAGTTCCGGGCGGCAGGCGGCGAAAACGCTGGCGTCTCCCTGGAAGTCCTCGAGCGAATCGGCCATCTGAAGGCTGACGCGCTCCAGCGATTCCTGCATGACCGCCCGGAGCGACTGCGGCGGCGTACCCCGGATCGCGGTCGCGAGGATGGCGTGCGGCGAGTGCTCGATCCACACCGTCATGGTGCCGACGCGCATCGAGTTCAGCGATTCGTTCCCGCCCGCCTTGAACGAGTCCTTCACGAAATCCTGGATGGCGGTGAGCATCCCCGAGACCATGTCGGGGTCCTGGCCCGCGACCGAGTCGGCCTGCAGGTGCTGGAGCAGGAGGCCTGTCTCGCGGTGGATCAGGAACACCTGCTCGACGCGGAACGCCAGCGTGTGCAGGAGCACGACTTCCGCGAAGGGCCTGCCGGTGCGCCACGATTCGATGCGCCAGCCCAGCCCTTTGAGCGTCAGGCTCTGCTCCAGCGCCTCGTTCAGCCCCTGGATGGCGCGGAGGAACGTGTCCGCGACGGAGCGCCGGATCGCCGGGCCCATGACGGGGAAGATCGCGTCCACGATCGCCTGCGGGTGCTTGCGGACGCTGGTGCGGAGCGAGTCCTCGATGGTCGGGGCGAGGGCCGCCCCGAGGGCCTCGTCCTGGGCGGCGCGGATGGCGACCGCGGCGGGCAGGGCCTTCGCCACTTCCGCGGCGTGGCTGGTGGGGTCGTCGAAGCGGCGCCGCGCATCGACCACCCGCTCCCACTCGGGGCCGAGCAGCAGCGAGCGGACCGTTTCCAGTTCACCCGCGGCGCGGTCGGTGGTTTCGGGTTCGGGCGCGGCGTCCTCGGCGCCGGCATCGGACGGCGCGTCGGGGTCCTCGTGGAGTTCGGGGTTGGCGTCGTCGTCCTGCATCGCTCAACCTGATGACTTCCGGCGGGTCTGGCCTCAGTCCTTCTTGCGAGAACCCTTCACCTCGTCCTTGAGGCGCAGGGCCATGTCGGTCAGCAGGTCGGCGAGGGCGAAGCGGTCGGTCTTGGCCTGGCGCAGGTCGTTGAACGAACGCTCGAGGATCGCCGACAGCTCGCGCTGCACCTGGTTCACCTCGTCGCGGAGGGCCTTGGACTGGTCGAGGATGCTCTTGCGGAGCTCGCGGTGGTGCTCGGCGGAGCGCTCGTCGAGCTCGTTGAGACGCTTCTCGAAGGTCTTGCCCGCCTGGGTGAAGGTCTGGGCGAGTTCCTTGTCGGCATGCAGACGCTCGCCCTGTTCGGCCTTCAGCCGTTCGTTGAGCGAGTTCATCTCGTTCTTGACGTAGTGCTCCAGCGAGTCCATCCGCTTCTTGAACTCGTCGCGGACGTCCTGGACGTCCTTTGAGACTTTCTTGTCGAGCCGGGCGATCTGCTGCTCGGTGCTGCGGGCGTGGCTGCCGAACAGGATGTCGCGGACCTTGTCGAGGCTCTCGCCGCCGACAACCTCGCCGTCCTCGTTCTTGGGCTTC
>JAFLCM010000198.1 GCA_017303565.1 Planctomycetota bacterium | reverse complement strand
CCAGTTCCGCTCCGATGAGCCCGCCGGCAAGTCGGAAGAGGTCGGCGCCACCCAGGCCTGAACCACCCGGTTTTCCCGCCGGATTCCCCTTCCCCCTCCCCCCGGCGGGCCAGACATCCAGAAGCACCGCGGCAGCGGGCTCAGCGACCCCGACCCGGCTTCAAACACGCCGACGGCGTCGTGATCACCCCCGGATCGGCTCCCCGATCCGTCGCGACACCAGCACCAGAACCCGAGCCACCAGACTCTCCAGAAGCGAGCCACAACCATGCCCGAGATCAACGCCAAAGACGTGATGGCCCTCCGCAACGAGACCGGCCTCTCCATGATGGAGTGCAAGAAGGCCCTCGAAGAGTGCGGCGGCGACGCCGAGAAGGCCAAGGACTTCCTCCGCAAGAAGCTCAAGGGCAAGATGGACACCCGCACCGACCGCGCCGCCGGCGAGGGTCGCGTCGTCACCGCCATCGACCCCTCGGGCAAGGCCGCCTCGATCGTCGAGCTCCGCGCCGAGACCGACTTCACGGCCAAGAACGAGATGTTCACCGCCGCGGCCAACACCATCGCCCAGATGGCGCTGAAGATGGCCGCGGGCCCCATCTCCCCCACCGCCGACATGACCAAGCTGATCGACGATATCCGCATCAAGACGGGCGAGAACGCGTCGATCGCCCGCGTCCACAAGCTCGAGGGCGCCGGCAACGTCAAGTTCGGCACCTACGTGCACCACGACGGCAAGAAGGGCGTCGTCCTGGTCGGCGAGGGCAACCTCTCCGACGACCTGGCCCGCAGCATCTGCATGCATATCGTCGCGAAAGACCCCGCCCCCAAGGGTGTGACCGCCAACGACATCCCCGCCGACATGGCCGAGAAGGAACGCAAGTTCCGCATCGAGCAGGCGATGGAGAGCGGCAAGCCCAAGGAAATCGCCGAGAAGATGGTCGAGGGCGGCATGCGCAAGTTCTTCGAGGAGATCGCCCTGCTCGAACAGCCCTTCGTCATGGACGAGAGCAAGAAGGTGAAGGAGATGCTCCCCGCCGGCGCCAACGTCACCAAGTTCGTCCGCTGGCAGGTGGGCGAGAGCGCCTGATCAATCCGACCAGCCGCGAGTTGCAAGGGGCACGCCCGAGGCGTGCCTTTTTTCATGCGCGCCCTCGGAAGGCCGGCGCACGAAAAAACCCCGGCGGGGGCCGGGGCTTGATCTTGATCGGGGGTCGTCACCGCCCGCTCACGGGACTTCGAGCGTCGCCAGGATCTCGGCCATGCGGTCCTGGATGCGCTGCAGCGCCTCGGCGCTGGGGAAGACGAACTCGGCGGTCCGCTCCGCGGCGGCCACGCTGAACGTCGCGAGCACCTCGGGCTGGTTGAGTTTCTGGAGCTGCTTCTGGGTCGAGAGGATGGTCTTCGCCGCGGCGGCGAGGGTCTTCACGGAGTCCTTGTTGATCTGGGTCGCGGCCTTCGCCACCGCCGCCTGGTACTTCCGGACGTCGGTGACGTTCTTCGAGAACAGCTTGTCGAGGTTCGCGATCACCGCGTCGGCGACTTTGTCGAACCCGAGGCTGCCCTTTCCGAGCGCCTTGTCGATGCTCACCAGCGCCTTGTCGGCGATCTGCTGCGCCTTGGCCTTGTTCGCGGCGGCGATCTCCTCGGGTGTCTTCTTGGCGGCGGCGACGGCGTTCGGGGCCAGCGCGGTCATCAGCGCCATGAGCGCCACCGCGAGCACGGACAGACGGATCGATCGAACCATGGGGCTTTCTCCTTCTCCCGCCGCCACTCCCCGCTGAGGGAACCGTCGGCGACACAACACGGCCGGCCCAGTGCCAGCACGCGACCATGACCCTACACCACGCCCGGGGGACACGCAAGGGAAAACGCGGGCGTCCGAGAACCCTTCCGCTCGCGCGGCGCTACCACGCCGGAGATTGCCGCCTGCTCGCGGGTTTGCTCTTGAAACAACGGGCGATCAACCGAGAATCTGGACCCGCCGGTTTCAAACAATCGGACTTCGAACCCCAGGAGCATCCCCATGCGCAGAAACACCAGCGGCCGGAACACCCTCTGGCTTACCGGCCTCGCCGGTGCCGTCGCGATCGGCGCGTGGGCCTTCGCGGGCGAGATCGACCCGCCGTCGGGACCGGTCGCATCCACGATGCGGACGCTGGACGAGGTGTACGCCGTCGCCGCCGCCGCGGGCACGGGGAACGCCGGCTGCGCACCGGGCCTGGTCGGCATGGTCGGCACCGCGGGGTCGTGCGTCATCCCCGGCCTTCCCGCGAACATGCCCGACCCGACCTTCGAGGTCTTCAGCTTCACGCAAACCGCGTCGAAGCCGCCGCCGCTCGCGGGCGGCGGCGGGATCCCGCGGAGCACGATCGGCGAGTTCGTGCTCACGAAGCCCGTCGACCGCACCAGCATCGGGGTCTTCCGCGCTCTGACCGCGGGCACGGAGTTCGGATCGGTGACCGTCACACTGAACGACGCGGGCGGCACGCCGCAGATGACCGTCACGCTGAAGAACTGCCGGATCACGTCGCGGACCGCGGCCATGCGCTCCCGCTGCGACGGCTCGACGGTCGCCAGCGAGGAACTATCTCTGACCTCCGCGCTGGTCCGCTACACCGACGCGGTCACCGGTCAGTACTGGGAGTACAACTTCGACAGCCAGACCGGGATCGGCGGGTAAGGCGCGTCCCCGGGGGCCCGGCGCGGATCGCCGCCTATTTCCCCCGCACTCCGTCCAACTGGGCCCGGACGCTCTTGGCCTTCGCCGCGTCGCCGGCGGCCTCGTGGGCGTCCGCCAGCATCGTCCCCACGCGGTACCAGTTGCTCTGCGTCGCGAACGGGCCGGCGTAGCCGTCCTGCGGGCGCTGGATCTTCCGCCAGGCCCGCTCGAACAGCGGCGCCACCTCTTTCTGGTGCCCGCCCTCCTCGAGCATCTCCTGACAACGGGCGAGAATCGCCGTGATGAACGGCACATCGTCCGCGCGGTCGTTCACCAGCGCGTTGTACGCCTCCCACGCGCTCTGCTTCTTGCCTGCTTTTTCCAGCGTCTGGGCCATGGCGAAACGGGCCGTGGCTTCGAGGTCCTTGCGCTTCAGGAACATCGGGGCCATCTTCCGCCACACGCCCGCCTGCTTCTCCGCATCGTCCATGCCGCCGACCAGCGACGACAGGATCGCGAAGGCGTAATCGGGCGAACGCTCGCCGCAGAGTTCGACCACGGCGTTCGCCCAGCGCCCCCGCTGCTCGACGGTCATGGGGTTCTTCTTGTCGGTCGCGAGTTCCGTCAGCGTCGCCCAGGCCTGGGCGTGGGCCGGGCACTTGCGGACGCCCGCCTCCAGCAGTTCCAGCGCCGTGGTGACGCCGGCCGACCGCGCGGGAGCCGCGGGCTTCAGCGCCTCGCCCAGCGCCGCCGTGTCGGGCTTGAACGACTTGTCATCCAGCCGCGCCACCCGCAGTGCGGCGTCCGCGAGGCCGGTCACGCCCTGACGCTCGGCGCGGGGCACGTTCATCCCTTCGGTCAGGATCGTCAGGAACCCGTCGGCGATGTCCGTGCGGTACTGCGGCTCGTCCACGTTGCCGCGGACGTTTTTGTACTCCGGCCAGCGCCCGGTATCGAAGTCCCACACGGCCCGCGAGCCCGCGTTCTTCAGTGTCCCCAGCCACGCGTGGCCGACCGAGGTGTCCATGCCGGTCACGTACACGCTGGGCACGCCGCACGCCTTGCCGACGGTGGACGCGAAGTACGCCTGGTCGGCGCACACGCCGCCGAACTGCACGATGTTCTGCAGCGAGAACCCCTTCTCCGTGACCTTCTTGGTCTTGCCGCCGAAGGCGTGCTCGTTGTCGTAGCGCACCTGCATGTACAGCGGCCCGATCGGGCTCTTGGCGTAGCGGCCCAGCGCCCACTGCAACTGCTCCACCGGGGCGCACACGTCCACCACGTAGATCAGCAGTTCCGGCGGCACATTCTTGAGCCCGAAGCGCATCGCCCCCTCGTTCTTCGTGAAGTACTCGAACAGTTCCGAAGCCTTGGCCGCGGGAATCGTGTTCTCGTTCACCCGCTGCTTCATCGGGGCATCGTGCACCACGCACAGCGCCGCCGCGAGGTTCGCGTACGCGTCGAGCCGCTCGGGGCCGAACCGCTCCGACAGCGCCTTGAGCACCGTGTACACGCCCGCGACGTTGTCGCCGCCCGGCCCGGCGTCGCACTGCGTCAGGAGCACGTCGCGCAGCCCCGGCGCCTTGTCGAAGGTCGCCACCGCCGCGGCCTTCAGGTCCGACGGCAGCGGCCCCAACTGCTTCGCCGCCCGAACCCCCAGCCCCGCCTCACGGAACGCCGCGATGTCCTTGGGGTCCGCGAAGGCGATCACCCAGTCCTGCACCGCCAGCGCCTCGGCGAGAGCCTTGGCCCCGCGCGCATCAGCGGACCTTGCCTCAGCCGACCCGGAGACCTGCTTCATCCGCTCGGCGTTGCGGGCCCGGATCGCCTCGGCCACCACGCTCGAAGCCGCCTCGCCCTTCTGAGGTCCCTTCGACGCCGGCGACTTGACGCCGGGCCTCGGCGCCTCGCCGCCCTTCTGAGCCAGCGCAACGGAAGACGCCGAACCCACACACGCCGCGAGCGCCAGACCGATCAGAACATGCCGCATGAAGAACACTCCCGGGAGAAACGTGACCAACACATGGGGGCTTCGGCAGTGTACCGCGCCTCCTCATGTTGTTTCGCCCGCGCCGATCGCCGCGGGCACCGCGCCATCGTCCCAACGGACAAGCGATGAACCGTGCCACCCGTCGGGCTGAACCGTGCCACCAGAGGCGGCGTCATCGCCGACTCTGGTGCGCCCGGCACGCGCCGGACCAAACGGCACTGTTGTCCCCGGAGACGGGGCCAACAGGGGCACGGGGCTTCCGGCTCACACCGGCGCCGGCCACCCCTCGCGTGTGAACAGGCCGTCCTTGTGGAACACCTCGCCGTCGGCCTCGATCGTGCCGCCGGCGCGCCCCTTCGCGGCGCGGAGGTCGCACACCATGTCCCAGTGCAGGCCGCTCTTGTTGGTGCTGCCGCTCTCGGGGTAGCCCGCGCCCACGGCGGCGTGGAAGGTGCCGCCGATCTTCTCGTCGAACAGGGTGTTCTTGCTGAACTCCTTGATGGCGTAGTTGGTGCCGATGGCGATCTCGCCGAGGGTGCGGGCGCCCGCGTCCTGGTCGAGCATCTTGATGAGGAACTCCTCGTTCTTCTTCGCCGAGGCCTCGACGACGCGCCCGCCCTTGAACTTCAGGCGGATGCCCTCGACCTCGCGGCCCTGGTAGACGCCGGGGAAGGTGTAGTG
>JAFLCM010000197.1 GCA_017303565.1 Planctomycetota bacterium | reverse complement strand
TCGCCTCGGGCAGCGGGTCCGAGCCCGCGGCGGCCACGATCGCCCGCGCGATGGGATGCGTGGTCATGCGCTCGACGGCGGCGGCGGCGGAGAGGGCGGAACGGTCGCCCGCGAACTCGACGAGAGCGGCGCCGCCCTCGGTGATCGTGCCGGTCTTGTCGAGAGCAATGACGCCGCGCGCGCCCGGCGAGGCGACGGCTTCGAGCGTATCGCCGCCCTTGACGAGGATGCCGCGGCGCGCGGCCCGCCCGATGGACACGATCACCGCCAGCGGCGTCGCAAGCCCCAGCGCGCACGGGCAGGTGGTGATGAGCAGGGCCGCGGCGTGGTCGACCGCCTCTGAAGGCCGGATGAACGCCCACGCCACCGCCGTGCCCAGCGCCAGCAGCAGCACCACAGGCACAAAGATGACGCTCACGCGGTCAGCCAGTTTGACGATCGGGGCCTTGTCACGGGCGGCGTCCTCGACCAGCCGCATCAGCTGAGCGACGCGAGTGGATTCCCCCGCCGCTTCGACGCGGACCCGCACCGGTGAGTCGATGTTCACCGAACCGGCCGTAACGCGGTCACCCTCGCCAGCGTCCACAGGCTTCGACTCGCCGGTGAGCAGGGAGAGGTCGACGCGGGTGCGCCCGCGGGTGATCACGCCGTCGACGGGGAACGCGGCGCCGGTGACGACCTCGACGATCGCGCCGGCGACGCCGGAGGTGAGCGACTCGACGGGCACCTCGCGAACGGCGTCGCCGTCGACCACGCGGGCGGTCGCGGGGGTGAGCGAGAAGAGCACCTCGACGGAATCGGCGGCTTTGTGCTGCTGCGTCAGCTGGATCCAGCGGCCCAGGAGCAGCAGGAACACGAGCGTCACGATGGTGTCAAAGTACACGGACCCCTCGCCGCGAACGGCGTTGACGGCGCCCCACGCCGCGCCGAGCGACAGGCCGACGGCGATGGGCACGTCCATGCTTGGCGTGCGGGTCCGGAGCGCGGCCCACGCCCCGCGGAAGAACACGCTCCCGGGCCAGGCGAGGGACACGAGGCTCATCGCCATCGCCAGCACGCGGAAGAACCGGAGCATGCCCTCGGACATCGAGGACGCGGTGTCGGCGTCGGAGGCGAACAGCGCCAGCGTCACGAGCATGACGTTGCCCATGATCGCGCCCGCCACGCCGACGCGCACCAAGTGAGCCCGGGACTCCTTCCGCCGGATGTCTGAGGTGCTCAGACCGCGCGGCGAGTGGACCTCGTACCCCAGGCTGGCCGCCGATGCGGCGATGTCTGAGAGGCGGACACGCGACGGCTCCCACGTCACGGTGAGCGTCCGGCGCCGCATGTCCACCCGAGTATCGATGACGCCCGGCGTGACGCGGTTCAGACGCTCCAGCAGCCACACGCACGCGGCGCAGTGCACGCCCTCGACCCGCAGCGTGGCGGAGAGTCCCGCCGGCACCGGGCGGGCGTACAGGCGCTGGAACGCCGGGTCGTCGAAATGGGCGTACTCGGCGCGGGTCTCGCGGGCGCGGCGGGCCTCGCCGGGCTCCGACTTCACCAAGTCGTAAAACGCCGAAAGCCCGCCGGCGCGGATCACCCGATACGCGGTGCGGCAGCCCGTGCAGCAAAACTGCTCCGATGCGCCGCGCTCGACCAGGCCGGCGGGAACCGGGAGCGTGCAGTGCGAGCACGCGACCGCGGCACGCGCGGCGCTCACGCCGGAGGATGCCGACTCAATGGCCGACATGGCACGCCTCCGAGGGTTCGCCGGTGACGGCCCGGTCGAGGGCCTGGGCGGCGGTGAGTTTCACGCCGGGGTCGAGCATCATCAGCGTGCGGCTCATCAGGCCGGCGCGGTCGATGACGGTGAACAGCCCGACGCCCGTGACCAGCAGCGCCGTCACGACGGGGAGGTGCCGACCCAGAGCGCCGGTCGCGCGCTGCGCGAGCGTGCCGACGGCGACCAGAACGGGCAGCGTGCCGAGCCAGAAGGCGACCATCGCGGCGGCGCCCATCCCGGCGTGCGCCGTTCCGGCGGCGGTGATCACGAAGGCGTACAGCCATCCGCAGGGGAGCAGCGTGGTGAGCAGGCCGGTCATCAGTGCGCGGATCATCGGCGGACGCTCGTCCGCGAAGCGGTGCCCGGCGAGCAGCCAGCGCTCGAACGCGCGGGGCACGCCCAGGTGCGCCAGCCGCACGCCGCGGAGACGCAGAATGGTCAGCACGCCCGCGGCCATCATGAGGGCGCCCGCGCTGATGGCGGCGACGCGCTGAAGGCCGAGCAACGAACCCCCCAAGTCGATCGCCGACCCCGCGAGCCCCGCGGCCGCACCGAGCGCCGCGTACACAACCAGCCGCCCGGCGTGGTAGCCGCCGTGGAGCATGGCACGCTCGCGTGGAGTGCTCGCCCCGCCCGTAACCGCGAACGCGACGAACGCCCCGCACATCCCCGCGCAGTGCAGGCTGCCCAGGAGCGACGCGAGCAGGATGGCGCTGATGAGGGGGATCATGGCGATCGGCCGATCAGGGTTGCCTCGTGTAGGTACACGTCGGCCTCGCGCTCACCGCGGAGGCGGACCGCCCAGCGACCGGCGGCGTCGAGGGCCGCCTCGTACACGCCGGGGGATACCTCATCGAGCGTCAGACGACGCCGGTCGGCGGACCGGTTCCACGCGAACACTTCGGCCTCCACCGACGCCCCGACCACGGGCACGCCGGCGCGGTCGCGCAGCGTCACCCGCAGGTTTCCCTCCGCAGCGCCGACTTCGCTGGACCAGCCGAGCGCGTCGCTCGCCGCGAGCACCGCCCGGGAGCGGTCCCACGATAGCGCCTTGGCGTAGTAGTCCGGCTCGATGCCGAACGAGGGGTCGCCAGAGGACTTGGCGATCAACGCCCCGACGCTCGCGAAGCACGAGAGGAAGATGAATGCGAGGACGGCGGGCACGCGCCACACGCCCTTGGTGCGCTCGGTGTTCACGGCGTGGCTCCCTTCGGCGTCTCGCCAGCGTTCGAGCGGTGCACCGGACCGAGCATGTGGTACCGGACCGTCCGAGACGCGCCCCGGTCGTCGGTGACCGAGACCAGAACGTCCGCCTGCCCGCGAGCGCCGAGCGCCTCCCGAGGAAGGCTGATCGCGAACCCGACGATCCGGCTCTCAGTGGGGGCGAGTGAGAAGTCGGGAGCATCCATGAGCACTCTCGCGCCCCCGACGCCCTTGACAGTCACCGTGTATGTGCGGGCCGCCTCACTGCGGTTGGCAACGCTGAGACGCATCTGGTTGGCGATCTCGCCCGTGCCCACCGCGTAGAAGGGCGCGCCCTGTCGCGGGAGAAGGTCCACATCCAGCGGGCTGCGCGTCAGCAGCAGCGTGACGAACACCGTCACCGCGGCGACGAACAGCACGGGGTAGATGAGCGTGCGGGCCCGGAACAGCGACTTCGCTTCGCCGGCGATCATCGCCTGGCTGCTGTAGCGGATGAGCCCGACGGGCTTGCTCAGTTTCGTCATCACCGCATCGCATGCGTCGATGCACTGGGCGCAGCCGATGCACTCCATCTGCAGCCCCTCCCGGATATCGATGCCGGTGGGGCAGGTGGTGACGCACTTGAGGCAGTTCACGCAGTCGCCCAGCGGGGCCTGCTTGAGGGAGATGTCGCCGGGGTTGGTGCGCAGAGGGCGGCGCGGCTCGCCGCGCCGCTGGTCGTAGGTCACGATCAGGGAGTGCCGGTCGAGCAGCGCGGCCTGGATCCGGCCGTACGGGCACGCCACGAAGCACGTCTGCTCGCGGAAGAACAAGAAATCGAACAGCATCAGGCCCGTCACCACCATCACCAGCATGAACGCAGCGGGGTGATCGAACGGCGAGCCCAGCGTCCACCGCCGCACCGCCTCGGTGCCCACGAAGTACGACAGAAACACGTTCGAGAGGTGCAGGGAGACGAGGAAGTAGAGCGCGTACTTGGCGGCGAACCGCCAGCCCGTCGTCCGTCCCTGTTTGTCGCGGAAGAGTTTCTCGATCGGGCGGTACACGAACTCCATATAGACCGTCTGCGGGCACGCCCAGCCGCACCACACCCGCCCGAAGAGCGCCGTCACCAGGAAGATCAGGAACCCGATCGCCAGCGCCAGGACCACCATCAGCACCGTGTCGGTGCTGAGCAGGGTGAGGCCGAACAGGTGGAACTTTCGGTTCGCGAGGTCGATCTGGATCGCGGGTGCGCCGTTGATGGTGATGAAGGGCAGAATGGCGTACAGGGCGATGAGCACCCACGCTGTCACGCCGCGGGCCGTGTGGAACCGCCCCTTGCTGGTCCTGGGGTCGAGCCAGCGCCGCGACCCGTCGGCGTTCAGCGTCGCCAGAACGCGGTGCTCCGCGGGCTTGGCTTCTGCCTTCACGAACTGTGCGCCCGGACTCATGAGAACCCTCTCCTTGATCTCGCTTCGTGGCGGGTCACTTCGCTTCGGAGACCTTCGCGGGCATCGTGCCCTTGGGGAACGGCGCGATCACCTCGCCCTCGGGGGGCTTGCCCCCCGCCGCCGCCTTGCCGCGCAGGCTCGCCACGAACGCCGCGACGACGACGCGCTCGTTCTTCTGAAGGCGGTTGTTCCACGCGGGCATGCCCTTCTCGACCACGCCCTCGCTGACGATCTTGTAGACGTCAGCGAGCGTCTTGACGTTCTTGTACGCGTCGTCGGTCATGTTGGGCCCGTTGATCCCGCCGCCCTCGGCCCCGTGGCACTGCGCGCAGTTGCGGGCGTAGACCGAGTGCCCGACCTTCAGCCACTTCTCCTCGCTCATCAGCCCGGCGATGGTCGCGTCGTCGCCCTCGAGGTCGCCCAGTGCCCCGAACAGCCGCGCGTAATACGCCGACTGCTCGCGGGTGTGCGTGTCGCGCTCGTCCCACGCGAACTCGCTGAAGTGGAAGAAGGCCCCGTACACCGCCGAGAAGATGATGGTGCCCCAGAACAACAGGTGCCACCACCCCGGCGTCGGGTTGTCGTACTCGCGGATGCCATCAACGGCGTGCTCCAGCAGTTTTCCTCGGGTGGCGTTCATCGGGCGGCCTCCGGCTTGGTGGCGTTGGTTGTTCGGGCGGGAACGGCGGGGTCGTCCTGGAGCGGCAACGCGGCCATGCGCCGACGAGACGCTTCACCGGCG
The DNA here is from genome assembly GCA_017303565.1 of Planctomycetota bacterium. Classification (GTDB taxonomy): domain Bacteria; phylum Planctomycetota; class Phycisphaerae; order Phycisphaerales; family UBA1924; genus JAFLCM01. The sequence continues at coordinate 186 of JAFLCM010000197.1, read as the reverse complement.
GGCGACCACGCCCGCCAGATCGCCGCGCCGAACACCACGACGAAGATCAACAGCGCGATCGACGGGAAAACCCACAGGCCCGCCCCGCTCATGACGTCGGTCAGGCTCACTTCACGCCCCCTTTCGCGAGGCCGGACTCGCCGCTCGCCGCGGCGGCGGCCGCGGGGGTGCTCGCGGGCGTGGCCG
>JAFLCM010000196.1 GCA_017303565.1 Planctomycetota bacterium | reverse complement strand
GATGCACACATCGACTTCAGTGCCACGCGTCAGCGGCCTATGCACAGTGCCTTCGGCAGAACCTCCCCGGCTCTGCCGCGGATTGACAGGTCAACCAGGCCGGAGATCGGGGTCTCTTCGAGATTGATCTCGACGGTTGCGGCGCCTCGCCGTGCGGCTAGCTTGATGAATCCCGCGGCGGGGTAGACCACGCTGGGGGTGCCGATGGAGAGGAAGAGGTCGTAGGTTTCGGCGGCGTGGGCCGCGGCGGCAACGGTTTCGAGTAAGAGGGCTGCGCCGAGCCGGACGCTGCCTGAGCTGAGTTGGCGTCAGGTGCCCACAACAGCAACGCGGTGCTGTGACGGCTCCGCCCATTCCGCCTGCCTCTCGCTACTCCGGAATCTGTTCGTTGCCCCAACTGCGATAATGACTGCAAAGATGACAGAACTCAAGCACTTCCCCGCTCACGCAGTCTGCGGCAACTGGGTCGCAAGGCATCGATGCCTCGGAATGGAACCCCGGGCTGCGGCGACGAAGTCGAAGGCCACCCAAGAGACGAAAAAGCCCCTCGGCTGCTCGCCGAAGGGCTTGATTCAGAGGAAAGTGAGCGATACTGGACTCGAACCAGTGACCTCATCCATGTCAAGGATGCGCGCTAGCCAACTGCGCCAATCGCCCGATTTCACCCCTTCGGACAGGCCGTCCGGGGGGTGAGGAGTATATCCCGGAACCCCTCACCGGCCAACCCCGGCGATCCCACCGGCCCCGGCCGCCCCCGCCCCAACCACCCTCTCCCACGCCTCCTCCAGTTTCCGCGGGCTGGCCACAGCCGGGCCCTGCGGCCGCAGTTCCTGGGCGAACAGGTGCACCCGGAACTCCTCCAGCATCCAGCGGTACGCCTCCAGGGCCACGCCGTCGAGCCTCGCCCCCGGGCGGTCCAGCGTGTCCAGCCACCGCCTCAGGAACGGACGCAGCTCCGCCGCCCGCTGCTGGTCCTGGGAAATCTTGCCCTGCTGGATCTTCTCCAGCCGGCTCTCGATCGCCCGGAGGTAGCGGGGGAGGTGCGCCAGCCGCTCCGACGGCGTCGAGAGCAGGAACCCCCTCGGGCACAGGTGCGTCAGTTGGTTCGTCACCCCCTCCAGCGCCGGGGCCCACGCCTCGGTGCCCCTGGTCGTCTTCATCACGTCGAGCCGCAGGCTCACGCGGTGCAGCGCCCCGATGGTCGCGGCGGCCAGCGCGACCACTTCCAGACTCACCGAGACGAGCGAGCCGAACCCGGCGTCCACCCGCGCCTTGAACGCCTCGAACGTGCGGACATCCGGGCGGTCCGACAGGAACACCCGATCCGCGACCATCAGCGCCAGCGTGTCGAACAGTTCCGCCGTCGTGCCCAACGGCCCCCACACCTTCACCAACCCATCGATCCCCGGCGCGTGGTCGAGCGCCGCCCGGATCTCGCCCTTCACTCGCAGCGCGAACAGGCGGCGCAGCCCCGCCTGGTGCGAAGCCGCCGCGGCGTCCGCCGCATCGCACAGCCGCATGCCCACCGTCCGCCCTTCCTCAGTCAACGCCGGGTACGCCGGCACCCGCGCCCCGCCCGCGTCCACCTCCACCCGCTCGGGGATGTCGCCGCACTCCCAGTCGGTCATGCCCGTGCGGTTGAACTCGGTGCCCCGCAGCGACGCCAACGAGCCGGCGATCTGAGACTTCAACTGCTCGCGCAGCGCCGACAGGTCACGCCCCGACGCGATCGGCCTGCCCCGGGTGTCGGTCACGAGCACCCGCATGGTCAGGTGCAGCGGCAGGTCGGCCCCATGGAACTGCGCTGGCGACACCACCGTCCCCGCCCGCGACGACACGAACGCCGCCAACCGCTCCAGCATTGACCGGGATCGATCCGCGCTCCCTCTCACGAACTCATCCGCGACCTCCGGCGCCGGGCCGAGGGCCTTCCGCACCTCCTTCGGCAGCGTGCGCAGCAGCTCCGTCACCTTCGCCCGCACCCAGCCGGGCACCACCCACTCGAGCGCGCCCGGGTTGATCCCGTTGAGGGCCGCGAGCGGGATTGTGACCGTCACGCCGTCGTCGTGGTCGCCGGGGTCGAATCTGTACGACAGCGGGAAGCGTCCGCCCGCGAGGGTGATCGTCTCCGGCGTTTCGGCGGGGTCGGGCAGCGTCGCGCCGGGCCTCAACAGGTCCCGCAGGTGCATCTTCAGAAGGTCCGGCTCACGCTGCTCGGCGAACGTGCGCCAGCGCTCGAACGCGCCGCCGCTGGTCGCCTTCTCGGGCAACCGCTTGTCGTAGAACTCGAAGCGCCGCGCCAGGTCCGCGGTGAGGTCACGCCGCCGCGCCTTGGCCTCCAGCCGGTGCGCCTCGGCCAGCACCCGCTGGTTGTGCGCGAAGAACGCCCCCTGGTGGTGGTACTTCCCATCCAGCAGCGCGTGGTGGATGAACGCCGCCCGGGCCGCGGGCGGATCGACCTGCGCCAGGTTGGCCCGGCGGCGCGGGATCACCTCCAGCCCGAACAGGAACACAGTCTCAAACACATGAGCCGTGCCGGTTCGCTCGTTCCACGTCGTGTCCGCGTAACTCCGCTTGATCAGCGTCGGCGCCAGCTCCTCGATCCACTCAGGGCGGATCCGCGCGACCGTCCGCGCATAGACCCGCGTCGTGCGCACGCGCTCCGCGGCCATCACCCACTTGGCCTTGGCGCTGAACATCGCCGACCCGGGGAACACGCTGAACTTCGCCCCGTGCGTCCCGGCGTACTCCCGCGTCGACTCGTCGAACCGCCCCACGTTCACCAGCAGCCCCGTGAGCAGGGCGCGGTGCACGTGCCCCTCGTCGGCGACCTTGCCATCGGGGTGGTTCCGCGCCTCGTGCGAAACCCCCATCTCAGTGACCAGCCGGTGCAACTGCGCGTGCACGTCCATCCACTCGCGGACCCGCACGTACCCCAGGAAGTTCTCCCGGCACCACTTGCGGAACTTGCTCGAAGACAGCTCACCCTTCCGGCGCTGCACCTCGCCCCACAGGTTGACGATCGCCATGAAGTCCGATCCGGACTTCTCCTCGGCGTCCTCGCGCCGCCGCGCCACGCCGGGGATGGGCGCGCCCTCGGGCTCCGGCTCCTTCGGGATGTGCGCGTTCACCCACCTTGCATGGGCCTTGTCGGCGGCGTCGCGCTGGTCCAGCGGCCGCTCCCGCGGGTCCTGCACGCTCAACGCCGCCGCGATCACCAGCACCTCGGGCACGCACTTCTCCCGCTCCGCCGCCAGGATCATCCGCGCCAGCCGAGGGTCGATCGGCAGCCGCGCCATCGCCGTGCCGATCGGCGTCAGCCGCCCCTTGTCGTCGATCGCGCCCAGTTCCGTGAGCGTCTCGTACCCCTCCTGGATCGCCCGCGGGTTCGGCGCCTCGACGAACGGGAATCGCTCGATCTCGCCCAGCCGCAGCGCCTTCATCTGCAGGATCACGCTCGCCAGGTTGGTCCGCAGGATCTCCGGCGGCGTGAACTCCTCGCGCTCGATGAAATCATCCTCGCCGTACAGCCGGATGCACACCCCCGGCCCGATCCGCCCGCAGCGGCCCGAGCGCTGCGCCGCGCTCGCCCGCGACACCTTCTCGATCGGCAGCGCCTGCACCCGGCTCCGCGACGAGTACCGGCTGATCCGCGCCAGCCCCGAATCGACCACCGACCGGATGCCCGGCACCGTCAGCGACGTTTCCGCGACATTCGTCGCCAGCACGATCCGGCGCACCCCCGCGCGGCACCGGAACACGCGGTGCTGGTCCTCCGCGCTCAGCCGCGCGTACAGCGGCAGCACCTCCAGCCCGTGCCTCGACCCGCCCGAGCCCTCCCTGTGGGCGTGGTGCTTCTCCAACTCTTCTGCGACCTCCCGGATCTCACGCTCGCCCGGCAGGAACACCAGCGTGTCACCCGGCTCGTCGCCCGTGGCCTCGCGCCCCAGCTCGTCCACCGCGTCGATCACCGCGCTCGACAGCGAGCGGTCCTCCGCGTCCGGCTCATCGGATCGCAACGGGCGGTACCGCACCTCCACCGGGTACGTCCGCCCGCTCACCTCGATCACCGGCGCGGGGATCGACGCCGGCGGCGCATCCCCCGGCGCCGCCCCGTCCGGCACCCGCCCCGCAAGCCCGAAGTGCTCCGCGAACCGCTGGGGATCGATCGTCGCGCTCGTGATGATCACCTTCAGGTCCGGCCGCTGCGGCAGGATCGTCCGCACGTACCCCAGCAGGAAATCGATGTTCAGCGACCGCTCGTGCGCCTCGTCGATGATCAGCGTGTCGTAACGCTCCAGCAGCCGGTCGCCCTGCGTCTCCGCCAGCAGCACGCCGTCGGTCATCACCTTCACGAAGCACGACGGGCGCGTGTGGTCGGTGAAGCGCACCTTGTAACCAACTAGGTCGCCCGGCGCGGAACCGAGTTCCTCGCTTAGCCGCTCCGCCACCGCGCGGGCCGCGATCCGCCGCGGCTGCGTGTGACCGATGAACCCCCGCGTGCCCCGCCCCAGTTCCAGGCAGATCTTCGGGAGCTGCGTCGACTTGCCCGACCCCGTCTCGCCGCACACCACCACCACCTGGTGATCCCGGATCAGCGCCGCGATCTCGTCCTTCCGCTGCACGATCGGCAGGTCCGGCGGAAAAGTGGGCCTGGGAAGCCGGGCCGCCCGCGATGCCGCCTCGGCGCTCGCCTTCTCGATCTCGCGCGTGAGCGCCTCCAGCTTGCCCTGCGCCGCCGCCCCGTGCCGCCCGTGCCGCAGCAGGTGCTCGACATCGCGCAGACGCCGCGACAGCCGCGACCGGTCGAACACCAGACACCCCGAAAGCCGCTCCCGGATGGACGCCGTCACGCTGGACACAGGAGGGATCGTAGGAGTTCGCCCCGCGTGCGGGTCCGGCGAAGCCCGCAGAAACACCGCTGCTGGAAGCCCGCTGCTGGAAGCCCCCCGGGGAACCGGCTAAAATCCCCACCGCCGAGAAACCCCTCGGCAACCCGCGGCCCTCGGGCCACGGCCACAACCGGCGAAGTAGCTCAGTTGGTTAGAGCGAGGGATTCATAAACCCTAGGTCGGCGGTTCGACTCCGCCCTTCGCCACTTCCATTCGCCCAACGGCCCGGCACCCCGCCGGGCCGTGGTCGTTGCGGCTTCGCCCTACCGCGCCACCCACGCCAGCACCACCGCACGCACGGTGATGTTGGTCTTCTTCGGGCGCAGCGTCAGTTTCTCGACCCCGCCCCCCAGCGCCTCGCACTCCGCCGTCGCCCCGGCCACGTCGGCGTCGAACTGCGACTGCAGCGCCGCGAGCTGCGCCTCGACCGCCTCCACGGTCTCGTTCGCCCGCCCCACGTCGGACGACTCCTTCATGCTCCGCCCGACCCCCA
>JAFLCM010000195.1:3903-5388 GCA_017303565.1 Planctomycetota bacterium | reverse complement strand
GGGCACAAGGATCAACGCAATGACGGCGGTCAGCCTCTGGGAACTCCGCATGGGCCGTGCGCTCCTGCAAAAACGGGCGTCGGTCGATCGCCGAGATTATCCCGAGCAAAACGCCCCGAGCAAGCCCATTCGCGGCCATCAAACCGCGGCTGCTCCGTCCTTTATGGCGGGCACACCGTCCCGAAACTCCCCAGCAGCACCACCAGGTCGGCGGTGTTGACCACCCGGTCCACGTTCAGGTCGGACACCAGCAGCGGCTCGCTCGGCAGCGTGCTCTGACCGAACTGCCCCAGGAAGATCACCAGGTCGGCGGTGTTTACGCCGCCCGTCCGGTTGAGGTCGGGGATGATGCGCATCTGAGCCGCGTTGGTGCTGTTGCGGTCGCAGCCGTTCTCGGCGGTGTAACGGAACTCGGCCACATCGGCGGCGCCGAAGGCGGGCAGCCAGTCGACCCGCAGCACTTCCGTGCACTGCGCGAGGACCTGAAACCGGTCGCGATCGAACGCGGTGCAGGTCGCGGGACTGCAGCCGGCGATGGCCAGACTTACACGCTGCCAGCTCGTCCACTGCCCGACCGCGGAGCTGAAGTACCTGAACTCCCAGTACTTCAGCGTGTAGGTTGAAGCCTGAAACGACCCGTCGAAGGTGGCGTTGCTAATCGACGGGCACAGGGTTCGCGGCGTCGGGTTGGTCAGCACCACCGGGTCGTACCGGAGCACCCAGGTATCGCCAAGGAACCCGCCGTTCGCCGCTCCCTCCGTCGAAGCACCCCCGTCGTGGCCCCCGAAGAGCACGAAGTGCTTGGCGTCGGGCACCCAGACAAGCGCCCCGGCGGAACGCCGCGCCGAAGGCCCGCCCGACGCCACGTTGGGCACCCACTGCGACAGATCGCCGCGCAACTGCCACGTATCACCCTTCAAGCCGTCGGCGGACGGATACGCCTGCGTCTCCCCACCGAACACGACGAACTGGTCAATCGGCGACGGCGCGTACGCCGCCGCGTGACTGGCCCGCACGCCCATCTCCGGCGGCACCGGCACCGTGGTCCAGCCGTCCCCGAGTTTCCCCACCAGCACCTGCCCGTTGTAGTCCGGGGACGCGCACGCGTTGGTCCCGACGTTGCCGAAACTCATCATCGCCCGGTTTCGCAGACCGTCCCACGCCAGCGCGAAGTTCGACCGCCGGAACGCGCCCGGATCGATCACCGGCGGCGGCACGGGGAAGTTCCCCACCGACGAAACCTGCCAGCCCTCGATCGTCATGCCCGCGCACGTCCCGCCCCCGATCAGCATGTTGTTCCCGATCGAACTCACCCCCGCCCACGCGTGGTTGAACCGCGCCGTCAGCCCTGATGCGAACGGGCCCGTCAGTCCGTCCGCGAGCCGGTAACGGAAGAACTCCGATCTCGGCTGGAACAGGGAGTCGACGCCCCCGAAGACGTAGAACCACTCCACCCCGGCGTTATCGACGATCGGCGCCGCCGCC
>JAFLCM010000195.1:0-3877 GCA_017303565.1 Planctomycetota bacterium | reverse complement strand
GCAGCGTCCAGTTCTCTCCGTCCCACTGCCACAGTTCGGGACTCACGCCGCTCTGCGTCAGACCGCCGAGGAACAGCGCCTTGCCCTGGAACGTCGCCGCGGCCACCGCGAAGCGCGGCGAGGGCGACACCGCCGGCGTCCGCCGATCCCAGTAGGACGTGCACAGCACGGGCTGAGCGGACGCCGCCCCGCAGAGCGCCAGCACGATGACCGCCCCGCCGAGCCGAGCAACGCGTCGCATGACAAGCCTCCGAGCGCCGAAAACCGGCCCATGGGCCGACCACTCCGCGCGTCGTCTCGGACGCCTCCGGGGACCGCCCGGCACACCATGAGCATAACCCCGCGGTACGCCGCCGCAAGGCAAATCCGACCGCAACCGCGCGGGCCGCGGGACTCCGCATGATGCTTCCACCCGCCCCCTGTCCCTCACACCGACGTGTCCCGACCCAGCCCTCAACCCACCGCCGCGCAAACCTTCTTCGCCGCGTCGGACAGGTCGCTCGCGGCCTGCATCGTCGGGATCCTGGACCGTGCGTCCTCCAGCAGTTTCCGACCCGCCTGCACGTTCGTGCCCTCCAGCCGGACCACCAGCGGCACCTTGAACCCCACCTGCTGGGCCGCGTTCACGATCGCCTGCGCGATCACGTCGCAGCGCATGATCCCGCCGAAGATGTTCACCAGCACGCCCTTGACCGATGAGTCCGAGAGGATAATCCGGAAGCCCTCGGTCACCGCTTCTTCCGTCGCGCCGCCGCCGACGTCAAGGAAGTTGGCCGGCTGCCCACCCGCGTGCTTGATGATGTCCATCGTCGCCATCGCCAGCCCCGCCCCGTTGACCAGGCAGCCGATGTTGCCCTCCAGCTGGATGTAGTTCAGCCCGAACTTCGCGGCCTTCAGCTCGTTGGCGTTCTCCTCCGTCGGGTCGAACATCCCCTGGATCGCCGGCTGGCGGAACAGCGCGTTGTCGTCGAAGTTGAACTTCGCGTCGATCGCCAGCACCTGCCCGTCCGGGTGCGCCGCGCTCGACGGCGTAACGATCAACGGGTTGATCTCCGCCAGCGCGCAATCCCGGTCGGCGTACACCTTTGCCAGCGCCGTCATGATCTTCGCCGCCTGCGCCACCTGCTTGCCCTTGAACCCCAGCCGGTACGCGATGTCGCGGGCTTGGCAAGCCTGCAGCCCCAGCAGCGGGTGGATCGGCTCCTTGATGATCGCGCCGGGGTTCTTCTTCGCGACCTCCTCGATCTCGACGCCGCCCTCACTCGACGCGATCAGCACGTTCCGCCGCGTGGTCCGGTCGGTGGTGATCGCCAGGTAGTACTCCTTGGCGATGTCGACGCCCGCCGCCACCAGCAGCTTCTTGACCTCCAGCCCCTCGGGCGGGGTCTGCGGCGAGACCATGCGGTGCGTGAGCATGAAGCGGGCCGCGTCCTCGGCCTCCTGGGCCGAGCGGACCAGTTTCACGAACCCCGCCTTGCCGCGTCCGCCGGCGTGCACCTGCGCCTTCACCACCACCAGCCCCTTGTCGCCCAGCCCCGCCTCGGCGACGGCACGCTTGTACGCCGGGGCCGCCGCCTCGATCGACTCGATCATCTGGCCGGCGGGGACGGGGATGCCGGCGTCGGCGAGGATCTGGCGGGCCTGGTATTCGTGGATCTTCATGGGTGGAGCAGCCGCGGGCGGGTGAGACGCAAAGCCCCGACCGACCGGCCGGGACCGCCAGTATAGAGGTTCGCGCCGGAGGGATCGCGCTCGCCGCCCAAGTCGCGCCGAAACGAAACACCGCCCGGCGTCACGGCCGAGCGATGTCGCGATCACCGGATGAGCACGGTCAATCGATGCCTGCTCAGCCCCAACGACGACGGCGCGCGCCCGCCAGCCCGATCACCCCCAGCAGACCCGCCGCGCCCGGCGCGGGCACCTCGCGGAAGTTCATGGTGAAGCCGAAGCCGTCGTACGTGCCGCCCGACGCGGTCCCGCCGAACTCCAGCGTCGTCGACAGCTGCGACACGCCCGAGTACGCGCCGGGGTTGGAGATGCCCGCGTCGATGCGGATCGCGAGGTAGTACGTCAGCCCCGCGCCCAGCACCGGGTTGTTCATGAACGCCGGGTACGACTCGTCGACCACGTTGTAGCCGTTGCCCTCCTGGTAGTACGCCCGCCCGTTGCCGAAGTAGATGGGGTCGGTGTCGGGGTTGGGGTTGAAGGGGTCGAGCGCCTGCTGGATGTAGTAGTCCGTGATCACCGAGGCTCGCGGCGAGAAGGCATCGCCGTTGCCCATCACCAGTTTGAAGTTCATCGAGTAGTCGAGCGAGGTCACCTCGACGGGGATCAGGCCCACCGTGAACAGCGTGAGCATGTTCGTCTTCCAACGGCCCGGGCTGTTGGTCTGGTAGGGCAGCACGTACGAGCAGTCCCCGCGCAGCGTCGCCGTCAGCGACGAGGGCGTGAGGGTGTAGTCACCGGTCGACGATGAACCGGCGACGAACGACCCGCCGTACTGGGTCGTGGAGCCGAACGTGCTGTGGTACGTGACGCCCGCAAGGGCGGACGCGGAAGAGGCGGCGAGAACCAGGGCGGCAACGGACGCTTCACGAACGCTGAACATGGGGCGTGCTCCTTCGGGCGACGATGCCCGGCTTGCGGCGCGGCGGGGGTACGCACCGCCGCCTCCGACACCTCGTGCGGAATCCCCGGGCACGCCGGCGGGAATCCGGAGCAAAAAAGAAACCGACCCGCAAGCACGGGTCGGCAACACGATTCAGTTGTGCCCGACGGGAGAGATCAGCGCTTGTCGGCGCTGTTCACCACGCGACCGGCCCGGCGCTTGCGGTTGATCAGGGCACGCCCGTTCCTGGTCTTCATGCGGGCGCGGAAGCCGATGGCCCGCTTGCGGCGGCGGTTCGAGTTCTTGTGGGGGTAGTGCATGGTGCGTTCTCGCGAGGCGGTTCGGTCCCCGGAACCCGGCCCGTGTCAACGGGCGGGCGAAGGGGGAGAGAGGATACCCGATCCGCGGACCCGACGCCACTTTGCCCGCCGGAACCCTTCCAACCGGCGTCCGATCGGCCCTTCGCCCAAGTTTGGACTTTGAAAGGGTGAGTTTCCCCACTTCGCTGATTGTCCATGCCCTTCCGCACGATACTGTGAATACGGGCGGATGGTCCGCCCCGCTGCCTCGGCCGCGTCGGTGAAGGCGTCGTTCTGTGGTTGCCCGGCGTGCCCCGGGGCCCACGAACCCCGACGACTCCTTCGCCCATGCGTCCGGCTTGAGTTCGGCCCGCGTGCGCCCGCGCTGGAGCGTTGCTCCCTCGTCGGTTCCGCGAGCCTCGACCGTGCCAAAGCCCGCGCCGGCCCGTTTCGGCCCCGCGGGCCAGTGAACTGGACGCCCCTTTGCACATCGATGAAAGCGTGCTGGCGGAGTGCCAGCGGATCGTGGGTTACACGTTCAGAGACCCGGCGCTGCTCGCGACGGCGCTCACCCACGCCTCGATCGCGTCGAGCCGGGTGGCCTCGAACGAGCGGCTTGAGTTCCTCGGCGACGCCGTGCTGGGCATGGTCGTCTGCGACTACCTCTTCCACTCGTTCCCGGGCTACCTCGAGGGCGACCTGACCAAGGTGAAGTCGGCGGCGGTCTCGCGCCGCATGTGCGCCAGGATCGCCAACGACCTCGGACTCGACCGGCTGCTCAGCCTCGGCAAGGGGATGAAGACCCGCTCGGCGATCCCCTCGAGCCTCTCCGCCGCGGTGCTGGAGGCCGTGATCGGCGCGATCTATCTCGACTCGGGCATCGAGTCCGCCCGGGCGTTCCTGCTCCCGCACCTCATATACTTCTTCTTTTCTTTTTTATCCATATGTTTTTACAATTTTCAAATATTTC
>JAFLCM010000194.1:3388-5399 GCA_017303565.1 Planctomycetota bacterium | reverse complement strand
CGCGGCCCATCGTCATCGACACGCGCGAGCCCGATGAGCGGGCCCGGGGGTACGTGCCGGGGTCGGTGCACATCCCGAGGGGCGTTCTGGAGCGCGATATCGAGGCGGCGGCGTTCGGGCACGCGGCGGGCGATGAGGACCTGGCCCGGCCGATTGTGTGCTACTGCGGGGGCGGCAGCCGGTCGGCACTGGCGGCGGACTCGCTCCTGAAGATGGGGTTCACGAACGTCTACTCGCTCGAGGGCGGGTTCAAGGCTTGGGGCGAGAGCGGCAAGGCGGTGGGGCACGACCGGTCGAAGTGACCGGGCCGGGCTTCGTTCACGCGGCCTCGCTCACGCGGCCTCGAACACCGCGCCGAGGCCGGCGTCGAGAGAGGGCGTCTCGAACTCGCCGAGGTACAGGCACTTGCGGACGTCGACGCCTTCGACCGCGGCGATCGAGAGGTCGCGGCACAGGCGCAGGTCGAGCTGTCGCGAGGCGCGGGCGCCCTGGGCGTCCACGGGCTTGTTGAGCACGCGGACGGTCGGGCGGCACGGCGCTTCGGGATGGTTGTGGACCACCGCGGCGGTCGAGCCGTCGCTGAGCGTGACGAGCGAGCCCACCATGAAGGCGGGGACGAGGCGGCAGAGCGCGGCGAGGACGACGGGGTCGAACCAGCCCTTGAAGCGCTCGCCGCGGATGGCGTGGAGCGCGATGACCGTGGGGACGGGCTTTCCGGCAGGGCAGAGCAGGTGGTCGAAGACGTCGACGGCGGCGACGATGCGGGAGAAAACGTGGATGCGCGAGCCCTCGAAGCCGGTGATGACCTCGGAACCGAGGGACTTCTTGCGGGGGAAGCCGCTGCCGTCGTAACGCTGGTGGTGGTGAAGGACGACGTTGGCGGCGACGGGCGAGACGTGGTCGCGGACCTCGTCGTAGCCGGTCTTGACGTGGTTGCGGTACTCGGGCCACTGGGCCTCGGGGTCGAGGATGCAGCGTGACTGGAACTCCTCGGGCATGGAGACCTTGCCGATGTCGTGGAGGAGCGCGCCCATGCCGAGCTGGGCGGTGTTCTCGGCGAGGTCGGGCGGGAGCGAGCGGCGCTGGTTGCGGAGGTAGCCGGCGAGGTGGGCGCCGATGAGCAGCGAGAGGTAGGCGGTGTTGGCGAGGTGCCCGGCGAGCGAGGGGCCGCAGGCGGCGAGCTGGTTGGTAACGGGGTCGTGGTCGGGGTTGGCGACGATCTCGCCGAGCATGTGGTGGACGGCGCGCTTGTAGTGGTGGACGTTCACCTTCACGCTGACGCGGCGTTCCAGGTCGTCGACGGAGCGGTTGAGGACGCGGAGCAGTTCCATGTGCCCGAGGTTGACGCGGGGGCTGGCGTGCTCGTCGAGCTCGTCGAGGCCGGGGAACGAGACCCAGACGTGGGTGACGCCGAACTGGCGCATGTGCAGGATGGCGCTGTCGTCGAGGTTGTACCCGGTCTGCAGGAGCGTGAGGTCGTCGCGCTCGGGGTGCAGCACGGGCATGGCCAGGGCCATGCCGGAACGCAGGGATTCCACGGGGACCAGCAGCATCCGGGTCTTCGCCTCCTGATGAGGGGGCGCGGCGGGAGCGCGCCCGATCCGGCGTGTGATCGGACCCATCGCCCCCGCGCGTGAATGGCGCATCGGAGATTGGCGCTCGTACCCCCTGAGTCGGGCGGCACAGTCGTTCAACCCGCGGTTATCGGCCTGCGCGGCTCAGTCGAGGGTCCAGAATCGCACCGAGACGGGCGGGACGATCGGCTGGCTGGTTTCCTTGGGCAGGATGTTCGAGGCGTCGAACGGCGTGCCGCCCTTGTTCACGACGACGACGAAGCGGACGCCGTTGAGTTCCCGGGTGAACGCGAATGCCTCGTCGCTGGCGGTGTCGTGATGCCGGACCGAGCCGAAGCGGAGCACGGGGCCGATCTTCGCGTCGTTGCGGAGGTTGAACCAGCGCCGGTACTCCTTCTGCATCTCCCAGTCGGCGCGGTCGGTGGGGTTCTTGGGTT
>JAFLCM010000194.1:0-3378 GCA_017303565.1 Planctomycetota bacterium | reverse complement strand
TGTCGGGCCAAGGGAAAGGCTTGCGATCGGTGGGGTCGTCGGCGCCGTACATGCCGACCTCGTCGCCGTAGTAGATCATGGGGCTGCCGAGGTAGGTGGCCTGGAAGGCGACGCCGAGCATCGAGATGGCGTAGACGTCCTCGGTGGGGCGCCCCTGCTTGTAGTTCTGGCCGTCTTCGTCCTGGATGCGGTTGCGTCCGTCGTACTCGCGTCCGGGGTTGAAGAGCATCGAGACGTAGCGGTCGGTGTCGTGGCTGCAGAAGAGGTTCTGGTGGATGAGGTTGGTCTGGGGTGAATCGTCGAATGCGGCGCGGAGGCGGGCGTCGAGTTGGGCGGTCGTCATGCGGGGGCGGACGCCCAGCCAGTCGACGACGGGCTTGGCGAAGGGGTAGTGCATCTGGGTGTCGAAGGTGTCGCCGCGGACGTGCTGCGAGGCGTCGTCCCAGATCTCGGCGATGATGATGGCGTCGGGGTTGATGCTCTTGACGAGTTTGCGCCAGTCGCGCCAGAAGGGGAGGCCGACGTCGAGGGCGACGTCGAGGCGCCAGCCGTCGACGCCGTCGGCGGGGTTGCCGTCGTTGTTGGGGTCCATCCAGCGGCGGGTGACGGCGAAGATGTGGTCCTTGACGGGCTGGACGAGGTCGCCGTTGGGCTGCTGGCGGAACTTGGGGAGCGCGCCGGTGTTGAACCAGGAGACCCAGGACTTGAGTTTGCCGGCGTCGTCGAACTCGACGAAGAACCAGTCCTTGTAGGGCGAGTTGATGCCGTTCTTCTCGATGTCCTCGAAGGCCCAGAAGGGCCGTCCGGTGTGGTTGAACACGCCGTCGACGACGATCTTCATGTCGTGCTTCTTGGCGGCGGGGAGGAACTCGTCGACGAAGTAGCGGTCGGCGGCGGACCAGCCCCACTTGGCGGGGTCGCCGGGCTCTGGGGTGTGGGCCCACTTCTCGGGGACGCGGCCGGCGGAGGCGGGGTGCGCGAAGTTGTCGTCGATGTGGCGGTAGTCGGTGGCGTCGTACTTGTGCATGGACTCGGCCTCGAAGACCGGGTTCATGTAAACCGCGGTGACGCCGAGGTCCTTGAGGTAGCCGAACTTCTCGGCGATGCCCTGCAGGTCGCCGCCGTAGCGCCGGTCCCAGACGACGTTATAGAGCGGGCCGCCGCGGTGCGGGGGCATGGGGTCGGTGGGCTTGAGGCCGGCGCGCTTCTTCCATGCGGCGGCTTCTTCGTCGCTCACGGCGTACCAGTCGCTGTTCCAGGGCATAAGGGTGACGCCGGGCCCGTGCGGGTCGTTGAGCGGGTTCCCGTTGCGGAAGCGGTCGGGGAAGATCTGGTACCACACCGCGCCCATGGCCCAGGCGGGGAGGTGGAACGTGGGCTTCGGTTCGGAGGTGAAGTCCCTGGTGGCGAACTCCGCGCCGTCGTCGGAGAAGGCGAAGTGGTACTTGAGCGTTGCGCCCTTGCGACCGGTCATGATGCGGGCCGTCCAGCGATCGAAGCCCGAGGGGTCGCTGACGCGGTGCAGCGGGACGCTCACGCGACGGAGGCCCGGCGAACCCAAGACGCCGGCGTGATTGGCGGCGGCGCCGATGACCGACGCGTCGGCCTCGAACTCGACAAAGGCCTCTTTCGCGTCGCCGGGGAGGGCGCAGACGCTGACGTCGAACAGGCCGAGGTCTTCGCTGACCGCCCGGAGGTCACGCAGGTTGGCGGGGTCGTGGCGGATGGCGTCGGCGTTGATGTCCCTGGGCTTGGCGGCGGGGAAGTCGGAGGGCTTCTTGCCAACGACGAGGAGCGAGGCCTCCTTGCCGTCCTCGGCGCGGGTGCGCGGGGCGGCGGGGTCGGTGACCATGTGGTCGGCGTTCACCACGACGCGGTAGGCGTACGCGCCGTCGCCGAAGGGGAAGGGCGCGGCGAAGGTGCCGTCGGGCTGCCAGATCATGGGGATCGGGGCGGTGTGGCCCGGTCCGGTTTCGCCCGGAGCGGCCTCGCCGGGCATGGCCCAGGCGCAGAAGTCGCCCGTGAGGTGGGCGGTCCACACGGCCTCGCCCGCGCCTTCGGGCTTGTAGCGAACGACCGTGCCGGTGAGCGGCGTGGCGCGCTCGAGCACGTTGACGCCGAGGGACTGCTGCGCCTTGTCGTCCCCGGCGGTGAGGGTGATGTTGATGCTGAGCGGGCCGGCGTTCCGCGGGGAGACGCGGTATCGCGAGTCGGCGATCTTCTCCACCTTGGCGCCGTCGGGTGAGTTCGTGGAGATGATCCAGCCGGGCTGACGGCCCTTGGGCCAGATCGACTCGCTGACGTCGAGTTCGAAGGTCGCGCCCGCGACCGGTTCGCCCAGCGTGTGAACGACCAGGAACGGACGATCGACCTCGGCGATGGCGGACGACCACCCGCGCCTGGCGGGGTCGAGGGTGACGCGGTAGAGGGCCTCGGCGCGCACGCGCAGGTGCAGGTCGTCGCCCGGGGTGGTGAGTTTGCCGGCGGCGTCGGCGCCGCCGAAGTGCCCGCGGTCCCACGCGCCGTCCTTCACGAACTTGAAGGCGTGCGAGCCGACGCCGAGGCGCTTGAGCAGTTCCCAACGCCCGTCGGGCTGGCGCGTCATGGCCCAGCCGGGGTCGGAGGCGTTCCAAGCGTTGAAGGTGCCGGCGAGGCGCCAGACCTCCTCCGCCCGCGCGGGCGCGGCGCAGACGAGCGAGACCATCAGAGTGGCGAAGACCACGGCGGTGAAGCGCTTCAGCATGTCACGAGGGTAGCCGCGATCTCACCCTCACGGGGCGATAACCCACACCCCGATCCGGCGATGCAGGGTCCTTCAGCGTCGATGCCTGGGGACCGATCAACGGCCGCGTCCGAAGCCGGGACAGTTGGCCGATATCGAGTTCTTGGTGGGTGGCTCCAGGAGGTCCGGCATGCGCAGGCGTGGCTTCACGCTCATCGAACTGGTCGCGGTGATCGTCGTGCTGGCAATCCTCGGCGGGGTCGCGCTGCCTCGGCTCGTGAATCAGGCTTCTCGAGCGAAAGACTCGGCGGACGCCGCCGCGCTCGCGGGGATCAACACGGCGCTGCACGGGGCGTACATGTCTCACCGAGCAACGGACGCGGACGCGTCGGTGTGGGTGACGACACCGGGTGCGATCAATGCCCACATGGAGACCGGGCGGTTGCCCGAGGGCTGGACCGTCGACGCGGACCAGATCCTCGACCAGCGCGGCAACGCCTACACGCTTGAGATCGAGACCGCCGAGGCGCCGGCGCGGCTCGTGCTGGTGGGTGCGCCCAGGTCCGGCGGAACGGTCGCGCAGGGCGGCGGCTCGGGTTCCGGCGTCGCTTCGGGGGGCGGATCGTCGGGAGGCTCGTCGGGCGGCGGGACGCGCT
>JAFLCM010000193.1 GCA_017303565.1 Planctomycetota bacterium | reverse complement strand
CGTCGAGCCCGTCGCGGCACACCGCGAAGTACATCATGTCGGTGCCGAGCATGCCGTAGTCGACGACGTCCGCGCCCTGTTCTCGCGCACCGTCGATGAACGCCGCCTTCATTGCCGGCGACGACAGCCGCATGTCGCACGAGACCGCGATGCGCTTCGCCTGCAGGTAGGCCACGAACGCCCGGCCCGCCACCTGCGACCGCGAGTCCGTCGCCACGCCCTCCACCGGGGCGCGGAACGACTCCGCCGAGGGCGGACGCACCACCCACACGCCGAGGGTCAGGCTCTGAATGTTCGCGGGCGTCCAGAAATTCATGGGAACGGCTCGAAAGTGGCGTCGGAGTGGGAGGGAAAGCGGGTCGTGAACGGCTCTCGAAGAGGTTGGCGGATCAGGCGTGCTGGGGGACCGATCCCGCCATCGCCGCGCGGGCCACCACGCGGTCGTCGAAGTCGGTCCGCCGGATGCCGCCCTTCCCGTCAGGGAGCAACTGGTACGTCTCGTGGCCCTTCCCCGCGATCACCAGCACGTCGCCCGCGCGGCACGAGGCCACCGCGTGGTGGATCGCGGCCCGGCGGTCGGCGTCGATCGCCACCCTGGCGCGGGCCGCATCAGGCACGCCCTCGAGAATGTCGTCGATGATCGCCGCGGGCTGCTCGGTCCGCGGGTTGTCGCTGGTCACGAAGACATGGTCCGCCAGTTCGCAGCACACGCGGGCCATCCGCGGGCGCTTGGTCCTGTCGCGGTCGCCGCCGCACCCGAACACCACCCTCAGGCTCGACCCCGCCGAGACCAAGGGGCGCGCCGCCCTCAGCACGTTCGCCAGCGCGTCGTCGGTGTGCGCGTAGTCCACGAACACCGCGAACCGGTGCTCTAGGCCCGGGACCGTCACCCGCTCCAGCCTCCCCGGGGGCGCGGCCAGCAGCGGGGCCGCCCGCGACAGTTCGTCCGTCGCCACCCCCATCGCGATCGCCGCCGCGATCGCCTGCAGGCAGTTCATCAGGTTGTGGCGACCGACCATGGCGATCGTCGCCTCGATACGGCCCCAGGGGCCGATGAAGGCGGCGAGCGTGCCGTTGAACGTCGGGGCCTGCGCCTCCACGCGGCAGTCCGCGCCGGTCGCCGCGTCGAGCGAGCAGCGCAGCACCCGGGCCTTGCAGTCGCGGACCATCCGCGCGTGCCAGGGGTCGTCCGCGTTGACGACCGCCGCGGCATCGTCACGCAGGATGCGGAACAGCGTGGCCTTGGCGCCGGCGTAGCGGTCCATCGTCCCGTGGTAATCGAGGTGGTCCCCGGTCAGGTTCGTGAACACCGCCACGTCGTAGTCGAGCGCGGTGGTGCGGTGCTGGTCGAGCGAGTGGCTCGACACCTCCATCGCCGCCGCCACGCAGCCCGCCTCCAGCATGTGGGCGAAGGTCCCCGAGAGTTCGCACGCCGGCGGCGTGGTCATCACCGCGTCGGCCACCTCGCGCCCGTCGTCGATCATCACCGTCCCGATCAGCCCGCAGCGCCGCTTCGTCGCGTTCAGGATCTGGTGTACCGCGTGGGCGATAGTGGTCTTGCCGTTGGTCCCGGTGACGCCCATCAGTTTCAGCCGTCGCGTCGGGTTGCCGTAGAACCGCTCGGCGAGCACCGCCGCCGTCTCCGGCACGTTCGCCGAAACGAGGTAGACCACACCGGGGTTGGCGCTCAGCGCCGCCGCGTCGGGCTCCGAGTCCGTCAGCACCGCCTCGGCGCCGGCCTCGACCGCCGCCCGGATGAACGCCCGCCCGTCCGATTTCGTCCCCGGGCGCGCGATGAACAGCGACCCCGGCAGCGCCGTCCGCGAGTCCTCTGTGATGTCGCACACGCGCAGCGCCGCCGCATCGACCCCGCCCACACCGGACGCGCCGCGCACACGCAACCCCAACCCATCGATCAGTTCGGCGAGCCTCATGCTCTGGGATTCCCCGTTCGGGGCGCTGTGGACCGGCGTGCTCCGTCACGACGGCGATCAGCCAACTGTATCGGCCCGGCCCTCGCCACGGGGCGAGAACCCGCCCACTCACGGCAGGATCAGCATCGCGTCCCCGTACGAGTAGAACCGGTACCCCTCCCGCACCGCCTCCTCGTACACCCGCAGCAGCCGGGGAACTCCCTGCGGGAACAGCGCGCCAACCATCGCCAGCAGCGTCGACCGCGGCAGGTGAAAATTCGTGATCAGCCCGCCCGTGTGCCGGAACGCGAACCCCGGCAGCACATACAGCGCCGTCTCGGTCTGGAAACCGTGCTCCCGCTCGGCCGGCGTCAGGGGGTGGGGCAGGCTCTCGATCGACCGGACCGAGGTGGTACCGACCGCGATCACCCGGTTCCCCGAGGCGTGAGTCTGCTCCAGCGCCCTCACCGTCTCCGCCGGCACCTCGGTGTGCTCGCTGTGGATCGGGTGGTCCTCCGCCCGCTCCGCATCGACGGGCTTGAAGGTCCCGATGCCCACGTGCAAACGCACGTCCGCCCGGCGCACCCCCATCGACGCCAACCGGCCGAGCAGCGCGGGGGTGAAGTGCAGGCCCGCGGTCGGGGCCGCCACGCTCCCCGCATTCGCCCGGTCCGCGTAGACGCACTGGTACCACTCCCGGTCGCGCATGTCCGGGGTCTGGTCGCCCGACTGTTCCCTCGCCCGGCGGATGTACGGCGGCAAGGGCGTCGCGCCCACCCGAGCCAGCACCACCACCGCCGGCGCGGTCGGGAACGCGCCGCCTTCCGATTCCACCCGCGCCCGCCACCGCGTGTCCTCACGGGCCTCCAGCACCAGCGAAAACCCGGACTCCGCTCCCCCCGCCGTGTGCAGCGTCAGGCGCATCCCCGGACGCAGGCGAGTGCCCGTCTTCAGCATGAGTTCCCAAAGGCCCGGCTCCGCCTCGCGGATGAAAAGCCCCTTAAACCCCGAGCCGGTGTCCGACCTCCGCCCCTGCACCTTGGCCGGCAGGACCGCCGAGGTGTTGAACACCAGCAGGTCCGAAGGCCGCAGGTACTCCGAAAGGTCCCGGAAGCGCCGGTGCTCCAGCATCTTCGGGTCGGACCGGCTGACGACAAGCAGGCGGCACGCGTCCCGCGGTTCCGCCGGAGCGGTCGCGATCAGCCCCTCGGGCAGGTGGTAGTCGAGTTCCGAAGTGAGCATGTGTGGAGGGCGCGCGACACGCGTTGATTCGGGGCAACACGCCCGAGCCCCTTCGCCGCCGGCGCGCTCAACCGCGCCCGATCCCGGTGCGAAGGGCACGAGTTTATGGGCCCCGCCCGCCCCGCGCACTCCGGCACGGATTTGGCACATCCAATCCCGTGCGGATCGAATCGCAGATCGGGGGTGAACGCCACGGCTGGCTCGACCGGCCGCTGGTCCACCGCGCGGTGTGCGGGCCGGTGAGGGAGTCGGCCTGCTGCACCGCCAGGATCGTCTGCGACACCTACGAACGCTCCGCGTTCGCGGGTGAGCGCCCCGAGGAGGCCGACACCCGGCGCCTCGCCATCGATTACGCACGGTGGCTCCACGTCTCAAACCGTTACGAGCCGGCGTACCCGCCCGTCCCCGAGCGAGCGGTCCTGGCCGACCGCTGGGCCATGGAACCCCGCTCGCACCGCGACACCCCTCCGACCGCCGCCGACCCGTGGCGTGCCCTCGAAGCCGGGCGGTTCGCGCCCGGCGTGGAGGCTTCGCGAGCCGACGAACCCCCAGCGCACCCGTGCGTCATCGAAAAGCCCGTCACCCGCCGCGCCATCCTCCAGGTCGTCGCCCCGACCGGGCGGTTCATCGACGTCTTCGCGTAACGCCCGCGGAACAACGCTCCCGGGTACCCCGCCGGTCCCCGGCGGGCGGGTTCATCGAACGAGAAAGCCCTGCCGCACACCGGCACCGGTCCCCGGATTCCAGCCATTCCGTCAAGCGCGGGCGCAGCGCTCGCGCCACGCCGCCTCGATCACCTCCCCGAACCGCCGTCCATACCCCGCCTCGTCCCGCAAGGGGCCGGCGGTCATCCGCTCCCGCATCGACCGGCGCAGCGCGACCAAACGCGGCGGATCCAAAGCCAGCCCCGCCGCCAGTGTCACATACCCCTCGATGTCTGGGGCCACCAGCTCGTTCAGCCCCACGGCGCTCAGCAGGCTGTGGCTCACCCGCGCGGCGTGCACCCGCCCCGTTACTGCGACCACCGGCACCCCCTGCCAGAAACTCTCGCACGTCGTCGTCGTGCCGTTGTAGGGAAACGTGTCCAGTTGGAAGTCGATCCGACCGTACGACGCCAGGTGCTCGGCCGTAGTCTTCGTGAACGCGATGGCGTCCACGCGGGCGGGATCGACCCCCAGCGCCGCGAACCGTCCCCGGAAAGCCTCCAGCGTCCCGGGGTCGGCGAGCCACTTGTTCTTCAGGAGCAGCCGCGCCGTCGGCACGCGGCGCAGCACCTCCGCCCAGGCCTCCACGCAACCGGGCGTGATCTTGGCCAGGTTGTTGAAACACCCGATGGTCACGAAGCCGTTGGCGTCGACCGGTGCGGGAGCGACATCCGGGGCCTCATCCGAAGGGCGGAAGCACCAGAGGCACTCTGCCAGACGCGCCAGCCGCTCGACCGCGTAACCGTCCGCGTCCGGCGCGGGGTCGGTGATGGGGTCCACCACCCGCCAGTCGATGCGGGAAAGCCCGGTAGTGTTGGGGTATCCCAGGAAGGTCATCTGCACGGGCGCGGGGGCCTCGGCGCAGATGTCCAGGCGGTGGTTCGCGGTCACGCCGTGGCACTCGATCAGCACGTCGATGCCCGCCTCTCGGACCAGCCGGGCCGCGCCGGAGCGGTCCACGCCGTGAACGCCCACCCATCCCTCGCACATGGCGCGCATCTTCTTGGTCATCGCGTCGTCCACCGGGGAGTTGGAGACCGCGAAGACCTCGAACCGCGGCCGCGGCAACCCCGAGAGCAGCGGCATCATGAAGTACGCGCACGAATGCGTCCGGAAGTCGCCCGACAGCACCCCCACGCGGATCGGGCGCTCGGGGTCGAACCGCTCCTTCGGCGGGTCGGGCATCTTCGGCACGGCCTGCTCGTACCGGCCGCCGAACTCCTGGTGCTCGCGGCGCATCATCGCGCCGTCCTGGGACACGTAGTTCAGCGTCATCAGCAGCGTCTCGCGGACGCTCCGCGAGTTGGGGCGCATCTCCAGCGCCGCGCGGATGTGCCCCAGGCCTTCCTCCGCGTGTCCCAGGTCACGCAGCGCGACGCCCAGGTCGGCGCGGCCCTCCGGGCTGAGCGGCGCGGCCGCCCGGGCACGCCGCAGGCGCTCCAGCCCCTCGGCGCATCGCCCGGTCTCCTGCATCGCCCGGCCCAATGCGCTCAAGATGGGTGGATCGTTCGGCGCGAGGGCGATGGCCTTTTCCAGAGCCGGGAGGGACTCCCGCGCCTCGCCGAACTCCA
>JAFLCM010000192.1 GCA_017303565.1 Planctomycetota bacterium | reverse complement strand
CCCGGCGGGCAACCGCACGCGCACGAGCCCCGCGATCACGCACCGACGATTTCCACCTCAACCACCATCCCCGCCACCCGCTCCAGCATCCGGCGTTCGAACGCCGGTTGCATCGGATCGAACACGATCAGTTCCAAAGGACGCCACATCACCACCCAGCCCGCGATGATGATCGCCTCTCCCAGCACCGTGCGGAGCGGGCCCGCGGGCCCGAGCACGGCGTCGCCCTGCAGCAGCCATGACGCGAAGAGGGCCAACGCCAGCAGGCCCGTGCACCAGACCAGCGCCTTGTAGCCGACCAGGCGTGCCGAACGCTCCTGGCCCCGGTTCGCGGCGATGCGGGCCTCGCACCAGCGCCGCATCCGGGCCTCGACCTCCTTCGGATCGGCCCCCGGCTCGCGGAGCCGGATGATGATCGTCCGAGCGCCCGGCCTCGCGTGCAACAGTCGCAGCAGCCGCGTCACGCCCGCCTCGCCGAGGGCGGCGCCGATCGTGTCCCAGTCGGGGGCGGTCCGTTCCCTCTCGCCCTCCCCCCCCTCCGTGCCGCCCGCTCGCCCCGGGGCCGGGCCGGTGAACAACTCCTCTGCGTTGTCGAGCGTCAGCGCGATGGGGTCGTCGTGGGGTTCGGGCATGGGCGATCCGGAGCGGGGTGTCGGGCAAAGACGCCGGGCACTCTAGTGGTTCCCGGGCCGCGAGCGCAGAAAAGCACCCGCCGGCCACGCCGACGGGTGCGTTCGATTTTCACGCTTTGCCGAGGCCTCACTTGATGAACAGCATCTCGCGATACGTCGCCAGCGGCCAGATGTCCTCGGCGATGTGGCGCTCCAGGTTGTCGGCCACCTCGCGCACTTCGAGCATCGCCGGCAGCACCTCGTCGCGCAGGTGCTTGGCGTGCTTCTCGTGGTTGGCGTCGTGGTGGTCGAGTTTGTCCTCGAGCCCTCGGATCGCGGAGCGGAGTTCCGCCACGCTGGCCACGAACTCCTCCAGGTGCTCGCGGAGTTCGGAGCAGTCGACGTCGGCGGCCTGGGTGGCGCTCACCGCCTCGGCCAGCTCGGTCTGCTGGCGGATCGCGGCGGGCAGGATCGCCGTCTTGGCCATCTGCACCGCGGTGTTCGCCTCGATGGTGACCTGCTTGATGTACTGCTCGACGTAGACGTGGTAACGGGACTCGGTCTCCACCTTGCTGAACACGCCGTACTTCTTGAACAGGTCGACCGCCTTCTTGCTCTTGAGCGCCGGGAGGGCGTCGACGGTGTTGCGGAAGTTGGGCAGCCCGCGCTTCTCGGCCTGCTCGTGCCACTCCTTGGTGTACCCGTCGCCGTTGAAGATCACCCGCTTGTGTTTCTTGATGATGTCCTGCAGCAGTTTGGCGACGGCGGACTTCAGTTTCGCCTCGTTGCCCGCGTGCTTCTCCAGTTCGCCGGCGATGGCGTCGAGGCTCTCGGCGACGATCGTGTTGAGCACGATGTTCGCCAGCGCGATCGACTGGCTGCTGCCCACGGCCCGGAACTCGAACTTGTTGCCCGTGAACGCGAAGGGGCTGGTCCGGTTGCGGTCGGAGGTGTGCAGCGGCAGGTCGGGCAGCGTGTTCGCGCCCAGGTCGAGCTTGCGGCCCTTGATGGTGCTCTTGGTCGCGCCGGTCTCGAGCTGGTCCACGATGTCCTGCAGCATGTCGCCCAGGAAGATCGAGATGATCGCCGGCGGGGCCTCGTTCGCGCCCAGGCGGTGGTCGTTGGCGGCGCTCGCCACCGCCGCACGCAGCAGGTCGGCGTGGATGTCCACCGCGCGGATCACCGCGCACAGGACCACCAGGAACTGCATGTTCGTGTGCGTGTCGTCCTTCGGGTCCAGCAGGTTTACGCCCGTGTCGGTCGCCAGCGACCAGTTGTTGTGCTTGCCCGAGCCGTTGATCCCCGCGAAGGGCTTCTCGTGCATCAGGCACTGCATCCCGAACTTGGGCGCGTTCTTCCGCAGCACCTGCATCACGAGCTGCTGGTGGTCGGCGGCGATGTTGGCGCTCTCGAAGATCGGCGCGATCTCGTACTGCGCCGGGCTCACCTCGTTGTGGCGCGTCTTCACCGGGACGCCCAGCGCGTACAGCTCACGCTCGCACTCGGCCATGTACGCCTGCACCCGCTCCGGGATGCTCCCGAAGTAGTGGTCCTCGAGCTGCTGGTCCTTCGCGGCCTTGGCGCCGAACAGCGTCCGCCCGCACAAGAGCAGGTCCGGGCGCGCCAGGTAGTACCGCCGGTCGATCAGGAAGTACTCCTGCTCGGGGCCGCAGGTGCTGAACACGCGGCTGACGCCCTGCGCCGTGCCGAACACCTTGAGGATGCGGATCGCCTGCTCGGAGACGGCGTCCATCGAGCGCAGCAGGGGGGTCTTCTGGTCGAGCGCCTCGCCCGTGTACGACACGAACGCCGTGGGGATGCACAGCGTCACCGTGTTGCCCGAGCGGTTGAGGAACACCGGGCTGGTGGGGTCCCACGCGGTGTAGCCGCGGGCCTCGAAGGTGCCGCGGATTCCGCCCGAGGGGAACGACGAGGCGTCCGGCTCGCCCTGCACCAGCGCGCTGCCGGAGAACTCCATGATCGCGCCGCCCAGGCCGTCGGGCGTCAGGAACGAGTCGTGCTTCTCGGCGGTGGTGCCGGTGAGCGGGTGGAACCAGTGGGTGTAGTGCGTGGCGCCGTTCTCGATCGCCCAGTCCTTCATCGCGTTTGCGACGGTGTCGGCGATCGAGTGGTCCAGTTCCTCGCCCAGGCGGATCGTGCGGACCAGGAGCTTGAACACGTCCTTGGGCAGCCGCTCGCGCATCACGCGCTCGCTGAACACGTCCCGCCCGAACTGCTGCAGGGGGTTGGTCGTGTTGGGCTCGCGCGAGAGGTCGTTCTCGTGCCAGGCGGAAACAACGCTGAGGGCTTCGCGGCGTGAATGGGTGTCGATCATGGCGGTGGGCCTGTCAGAAATGCTGTGAGAGTGGATCTGGTGCGGGTCGGTCGGGGTGCGGTGATTCGATGGTGTCAGCCCCGGAAAACAACGACAGCCTCGGCGAGCGGACAACGCGGTAAAACGCTTGACCGGTCCCCGAGGCCTTCACTGTCGGGTCTGTTGCATCATGGCAGTCGCTCGAAATCGCGCGGAGGGAGCAGGAGGGCGGTGCGGTCCACGAACTCCGTGGAAAGATAGCACCCGCTCACTTCATCGGCGAACCGCACGCCTCACGAAAGCCCGCCGGCGAGGCCGCGCACCATCGAACCCGCGACATCCACCGGGTCCGGGGCGTTCGCCATCTTCCTGACAAGTGCCGAACCGACGATCGCCGCATCGGCCCCAGCGCCGCCCGGCGGAGCTGAAACCACCGCCCGCACGTGCTCCGCGTTCGACACCCCGAACCCGCACGCGATCGGCAGGTCGGTCACCTCCCGCAGCGCCCGAATCCGTCCCGCCAAGGGGGCGGCGTCGAGTCGGTCCCTGGTCCCGGTGATCCCCATCCGGGCCATCAGGTAGACAAAGCCCGAGCACGCCCGCGCGATCTTCTCCGCCCGGTCCGCCGGCGTGTTCGGGGCGATCAGCAGCGACACGCTCAGGCCCGCCTCGCGCATGGGCGCGAGCGCCGCCTCGGCCTCTTCGAGCGGCACATCGGGCAGGATCACCCCGTCGAAACCCGCATGCGTGGCCCGCTTCGCGAAGGCCGCGGGCCCCATCCGGTGCACGATCGACACGCTCACCATCGCGATCAGCCCGACCGAAAGCCCGGCCCGGGCGGACCCGACGCGCTCGAAGATCGCCTCGGGCGTGACGCCGCGCGTCAGAGCGGTGTGCATCGCCGCGGCAATCACCGGACCGTCGGCGATCGGGTCGCTGAACGGGATGCCGACCTCGATGATGCTGGCCCCGGCGCGTTCGAGGGCCGCAAGCACCGGACCGGTGGATTCGATGCCCGGGAACCCCCCGCAGACGAACGGCATCAGCGCCTTGGCGTTCCGGGCGCGCAGGTCTCGAAAAATGCGGTCGATCCGGTTCATGCGTGGTCGAACGATCGCGACGGGAAAGGACAGCCAACCCCGGAAAACGAAGCACCCGCCGGGGGCGGGTGCGTGCGAGTCAAACAGGGGATCTAGGATTCGAACCTAGACTAACTGAGTCAGAGTCAGTCGTGCTACCGTTACACCAATCCCCTAGCAGTGGGGCAATGGTACCGGGCTGAACGCCCGGGGCAAGTCCGACGAGCGCGACCGACCCGGTGGCTGCCGGAGCGACTCAGAACGAGTTCCGCGGGTCGCGGTTCAGGGGTCGGGCCCGACCCGGGGGCGTGTTCGACGCCCCGCCGATCGTGGTCAAAGGGGCGTTGGGCGAAGTCGCCGGGGTCGTGCGGCGTCCGCGGATCTCGTCGATCGAGCGATCGAGCTTCCGCAGGATGTTCTTGACCTGGTTGAATGTCTCGGGCGACGTAGCCATGTCCCTGGCCTCCTCCGTGGGCAATCGGGCGAACCGAACGGCCACGGCTATCGGCCCCCTTCTCAACGCTCTTTCGCCCCGCATCCTGTCCGACCCGCCCGCACGACGGTTGTGCCGGTTGTGACGATTGGCGAAGTGCCACGGTCCCGATACAGTGAACCGGTTCACCGCCGCGGGACTTCGACCTGTGCGAAGCCGCGACCGGCGCCGGTCGATCCGGCCCCGACCCCTCAGAGGCACCCCGGAGCATCGATGCGCTGGCTGATCGTGGCACTCCTTGGCCTGTGGAGCGTGCTCACGGCGTTCGGTTACCTCGTTGTCATCCCCGACGCCAAGAAGGACCGCGAGGTCATCCGGGCGTACTGGCAACTCGCCCAGGACCCCGAGGGCGCCGGCAAGGCGTTCGACGCCGCTCGCGGCTTCTTCGCCTCCGCCGAGGCGGGGGGCCTGAAGCCCGCCGAAGCGCTGGCGCTCACGGGTGAGGCGGAACGCAAACTCCTCACCGCCTTCCGCGACTACGCCAAGAAGGCCCACGCCATCGACACGCTCTCCGCCCCCGCGCTGGTGTGGTCCACCGACGACAACCCCGCCCGCCGCGTCCAGTGCCAACTCTTCCGCGTGTGGCACCTGCGGACCTTTGGCGAGCCGATCGACATCGTCCCCGACCCCACCAACCGCGACATCACCAAGACCATCGTCCAGTGCGTCGCCGGCGCCGGGCCGGACATCATCGAGGCCTACGGCCCCGCCGAACTGGGCCAGATGGTGTCGGCGGGCGTCGCCCTCGACGTAACGAGCGAGGCGACCGCGGGCGGCTTCGGCGTGGACAGCGTCTTCCCAGCGGCCGTCAGCAGCATCGCCGTGGGGAGTGGCACCGATCTGCGCCAGTACGCCTACCCCTGCAACGTCGGGTACACGGTCATTTTCTATCACAAGGACCTGTTCCGTCAGGCGGGGATCCCCGAGCCGACCACGCCGTGGAACCTGGATCAACTC
>JAFLCM010000191.1 GCA_017303565.1 Planctomycetota bacterium | reverse complement strand
TGGCGGCGCCACTCTCGTGCGTGGTGGCGGCGCCGGAGCACGTGGACGACGACCGGGCGGTGTTCGCGGCGACGGTGGCGGCGGCGGCGCACACGGCGCAGCAGATCCGCGTGGAGGGTCGCCCGTACATCACGGTCCTGGGGGACGGGCCGATCGGGCTGCTGACGGCGCAGGTGCTGGCGCGGCTGAACGCGTCGGTGCGGGTGCTGGGGCGTCACGAGCACAAGCTGGAGTTGTGCGCCAAGTGGGGCGTGAAGCACCGCCCGCTCGGCGAGGCGGGGCTGCGCGCGGACCAGGATGTGGTGATCGATTGCACCGGTACGCGCGAGGGGCTGGAGACGGCGCTGCGGCTGGTCAGGCCGCGGGGCAAGGTGCTGGTGAAGTCGGCGCCGAGCGAGGCGGTGGACGTGGCGCGGGTGGTCGAGGGGGAGATCGAACTGATCGGCAGCCGCGGCGGAAGTCTCGCGGAGGGGATGGCGCTGATCGCGCGGGAGCAGGTGGACGTGGTGAGCCTGATTTCGCGGCGGTTCAAGTTGGAGCAGGGGATCGAGGCGCTCAAGGCGGCGGGGCAGGCGGAGAGCCTGCGGGTGCTCGTGGAGGTGTAGGCTGGGAAGGGAGTCGGGGGTCGGGAGTGGGGAGCGGGATCTGGGCGGGGTGTGCTAAGGTTGGGGCGTGGACGCCGCCTGCGGGGTTGTGACGAAGACGTTGTTCGACGCGCCGGCGGCTCCGGTGCGGGTGGAGGCGTGCGCTGAATCCGCGGTGGAGCGGCACTTGGTGGTGCTGGCGTCGAGTTCCTCGGGCAACTGCTCGGCGCTGATCCATGGGGAGGGGGGGACGCGCCGGGTGACGTTGATCGATGCGGGGCTTTCGCCGCGGCGGACGAACCGTCTGCTGGGTGAACTGGGGCTGTCGCTGGACCACGTGGACGACGTGGTGTTCACGCACCTGGACACGGACCACTGTCATGTAGGGTGGGCGGCGGGGATGCCGCGGCACGCGACGCTGCACGTCCACGAGCGGCACGTGAAGCGGGGGATGCGGTCGGGGCTGCTGGTGAGGCGGACGGAGGTGTTCGGGGGCGGGTTCGCGCTGCGGTGCGGGGCGCGGGCGGAGGTGGTGATGAACTCGCACGACGACCTGGGGACGGCGGCGTTCCGGTTTTCGTTCGAGGGCACGGGAGAGACGCTGGGGTACGCGACGGACGTGGGGCACGTCCACGGGGGGCTGATCGAGACGCTGCGGGGGGTGTCGGTTTTGGCGATCGAGAGCAACTACTGCCCGGCGATGCAGGAGAACTCGGCGCGGCCGCGGTTCCTGAAGGACCGGATCGTGGGCGGGGGCGGGCATCTTTCGAACAAAGAGAGCGCGGCGGCGGTGCGGGCGATCGGGGTGCGGAAGCACGTGGTTTTGCTGCACCTGTCGCGCGAGTGCAACACGAAGGAAGCGGCGCTGGCGGAGCACGCGCACGCGGGGGTCGGGGTGAGCGTGGCGGAGGCGGGCGGGCCGATCGGGGCGGTGCGGGTGGGGTAGCGGAGCGGGTTTTCCGCGGCGGATCGACCTACAATCCGGCCTATGCCCGAAGGCCCCAATCAGGCGCAGAATCCCGGCGAAACTCCCTCTTCGAGCGGGGGGCCCCCGGCCCAGAACATCGGCCAGGTCATGGACCTGCAGATCGAGTCCGAGCTGAAGGACTCGTACCTGACGTACGCGATGAGCACGATCATGGACCGGGCGTTGCCCGATGTCCGTGACGGGCTGAAGCCGTCGCAGCGGCGGATCCTGGTGGCGCTGAACGACCTGAACCTGCGGCCCAACCGCAAGCACATCAAGTGCGCGAAGATCTGCGGTGATACGTCGGGCAACTACCACCCGCACGGCGAGGGCGTGATTTATCCCACGCTGGTGGGCATGGGGCAGACGGGGAAGACGCGGGTGCCGGTGGTGGACCCGCAAGGGAACTTCGGCTCGATCGACGGCGACCCGCCGGCGGCGATGCGCTACACCGAGGCGCGGATGTCGTGGGCGGCGGTGGACATGCTCGAGGACCTGAAGCTCGACACGGTCGAGTTCCAACCCAACTACGACGACCGGCTGATGGAGCCGACGGTTCTGCCGGGCAAGTTCCCGTACCTGATGATCAACGGGGGCGTGGGGATCGCGGTGGGGATGGCGACGAGCCTGGTGCCGCACAACCCCGGGGAGGTCTTCGACGCGATCACGGCGGTGATCGAGAACCCGGACATCTCGCTGGCGGAACTGATGGAGATCGTGCCGGGCCCGGACTTCCCGACGGGCGGGGTGATCTGCGGTCGGCGGGGGATCGTGGAGGGGTACGCGACGGGACGTGGTCGGCTGACGTGCCGCGGCGTGGTGCACGTGGAGGACCTGGCGAACGGGAAGCAGCAGCTGGTGATCGACACGATCCCGTACCAGCTGGTGCAGGGCACGCTGATGGAGCGGATCGTCGACGCGGTGAAGGAAGAGCGGATCAAGGACATCACCGACGTGCGGAACGAGTCGGGTCGCGGGGCGCAGACGCGGATCGTGTGCGAGCTGCGGCGCGGGGTGGACCCGGCGGTGGTCGAGAACCAGCTGTACGAGTTCACGCCGCTGCAGAGCACGGTGTCGATCATGAACATCGCGCTGGTGAACCGCCAGCCGCGGACGCTGCCGCTGAAGGACCTGATCCGGTTCTACATCGGGCACCGGGTGGACGTGATCGAGCGGCGGACGCGGCACCTGTTGCACGAGGCGAAGAAGAAGGCGCACGTGCTGGAGGGGCTGATCTACGCGGTGTGCGACATCGACGAGGTGATCCGGATCATCCGTTCGAGCAAGACGCGTGAGGAGGCGATCGTCCGGCTGAGCGAGAAGCGGTTCAGCATCCCGGCGGGTCACCCGAGCGCGCCGAAGATCCCTCAGCGGCTGATGAACGCGGTGCGCGGGTTCGATTCCACCGGCGGCGTCCCGCTGACGCGGGTGCAGGCCGAGGCGATCGGCGCGATGCGGCTGATCCAGCTGGTCGGCCTCGAGATCGAGAAGCTGGTGGCCGACTACACGGCGCTGGTCAAGGAGATCGAGGGGTACGAGGCGATCCTGTCGGACCGGGCGCTGGTGATGGCGATGATCAAGAACGACTGCGCCGAGATGAAGGCCCGGTACGCGCGGCCGCGGATGACCAAGATCGAGGAAACCGAGGGCGACGTCGATTTCGAGGCGCTGATCCGCGAGGAGGACGTGGCGGTCACGATCAGCCACCAGGGCTGGGTGAAAAGGACGCCCCTGAGCACGTACCGCGAGCAGAACCGGGGCGGGCGGGGGATCATCGGCGCGGACGCGAACGATGAGGATTTCATCGAGCACCTGATCGTGGCCTCGACGCACGACGACCTGTTGGTTTTCACCGACCGCGGGCGGGTGTTCAAGATCAAGGTGTACGAGATCCCGGAGATGGCGCGGACGGCGAAGGGCCGCTCGATCGTGAACATGGTCGAGCTGCGTGCGGCGGAAGCCGGCGCGGAGGGGGCTCCCGCGCGCGGGCCGGAGAAGGCGGTGGCGTTCCTGCCGATCGAGGACTTCGAGAAGGGCGAGGACTACCTGTTCTTCGCCACGGCGCAGGGCAAGGTGAAGCGCACGAGCCTGAAGCTCTACCAGAACGTGAACAAGTCGGGCATCATCGCGATCAGCCTGAACGACGGCGACAGCCTGATCGGGGTGGCGACCACCAGCGGGATCGACCACGTGCTGCTGGGGACGGCGCAGGGGATGTCGATCCGGTTCGAGGAGACCGATGCGCGGGCGATGGGGAGGGATGCCGCCGGCGTGAAGGGCATCGAACTGTGCGAGGGCGACGAGGTGGTCGGGCTGGTGAAGATCGAGATGCGGTCGGCGGACGACCCGTCGTCGAGCGTTCACCCGGAGATCGACCTGTTGACCGTCACCGAGAACGGGTACGGCAAGCGGACCGACCTGACGGAGTACCTGGTGCAGACGGAGGGGGAGGGAGAGGGCGACGAGGGCGGGCGTGCCGCCGGCGGCTTCCGGGTTCAGTCTCGCGGCGGGAAGGGGCGGATCGACATCCGCACGACGGACCGCAACGGGAAGGTGGTGGCGGTGGCCGCCGTCACGGGTGACCAGGGCGTGGTGTTCGTGACGCAGGGGGGTCTGCTCGTGCGGATCCCGGCGGCACAGATCAGCCGGATCGGACGGGCGACGCAGGGGGTGCGGGTGGTGAACCTGAAGGACGGCGACAAGCTGATCGCGGTGGCGGTGGTGCCGGCGGGCGAGGGCGATGAGCCGGGCCCGGGAGTCTCTGGAAACGATCAGCCCCCGAACGGCGGTTGACCGGGGCTGGATCGATTCCAGAAGCGGGCGGGTTGATCGTACCCGCCCGGTGGTACACTTGGGACGGAGGCGAGAACGTGCCCGCGCCGGGACGCGGGGCGTGTTTGGGACTGTTCCGGGGACGCTGGCCTTGTGCCGGCAGAAGGATGTGTCCGATGGCGACCGACTGGTCCGACAACATTGTGATCGCCGACCTGGCGGACGAGCCGGAGTTCAGCGAGGAGTTGAACGACCTCTACGGTCGGCTGAAGGACCTGAAGGCGGGGAAGCTGCCCTCGGTGGTTTTGAACCTGTCGGGGGTGACGTACCTGAACTCGTCGAACATCGCGCAGTTGCTGCGGCTCAGGAAGCTGCTCATCGAGGGCGACCGCAAGCTGAAGCTGTCGTCGGTGGGCGATTCGGTGTGGTCGATCATGCTGCTGACCGGCCTCGACAAGGTGTTCCACTTCGCGCCCGACAAGGCGACGGCGATCGCGGGGCTGCAGATCGAGGGCGGCGGGACCAAGGCGTCGCGCTGAGGCGCTGCTGGGTTTGTGAGAGCGGGTTCAGTTGACCGGCGGCGGGTCCGGGCCCGCGTGCGGCGCTTTGACGCGCACGTTGTGGCGGAGGTCGTCCATGGCAACGGGAGAGTCGGGGGGCGCTTCGGGCGAGCGGAACGGGGCGGTGAGGCGTCGCCAGAGGCGCCGGACACCGAGGATCAGCGCGGCGACGAGGACGACCACCGCGCCCGCGAGCAGCGCGATGAGCAGGAGAACCGCGCCGACGGCGACGAGGGCGGCGAGCGCGAGGAATCCGAGCACGCGGGCGAGCAGCGAGGGGCTGCGCTGGACGGACGCGTAAGCGGTGCGGACGCGGGTGACGGAGGTGACGATCGCGCCGGAGGGCGCCCAGGGGCGCGGGGTCGCGGCGGGGTCGGTTCCGGGCATCGGCTCGGTCATGGGGGATGGTACGGGCGGGGCGGTGGAAACAGTGTCGCGCGGGGTCCGCGGCGAGGAGAGGGGGTATCCTGCGGGGACGAGGAGGGTCTTCGCGCATGGGCAGGGTGGAACCCACGGTGGCGGCTGGCGAGGATGCGGGCGCTCCCGGCACCGGCCCCGGGTTCGTGCACCTGCACCTGCACACC
>JAFLCM010000190.1 GCA_017303565.1 Planctomycetota bacterium | reverse complement strand
CTTGGTGAGCGAGCCGGGGGAGGCGTCGTTCACGAACTGGATCATCGCCGCGATCGCGGTGTTGAACGAGAGCGTCTCGACGTCCGCGCCGGCCTTGGCGATCAGGCGGTGCAGCCGCTTCTCGTTGCCCGCATCGGGCGACTCCGCGAGCCGCGCCGCGCCGGTGTCCTCATCGATCACCACGCGCCACAGCTTCTGAAGGAAGCGGTACATCCCTACGATGTCCCGCGGGTTCCAGGGCTTGCTGGCCTCGAGCGGCCCCATGTACATCTCGTAGAGCCGGAACGTGTCGGCGCCGTACTCGGCGATCACGTCGTCGGGGTTCACGACGTTCTTCAGGCTCTTGCTCATCTTGGCGACCACGGGGGTGAGCCGCGCGCCGGTGGATGTCTCGACGTACACGCCTTCGGTCTGCTCCGTCACCTGGTCGTTCGGGCACAGCGTCTTGTCGGGGCGCTGGAACGCGAACGACGTGATCAACCCCTGGTGGAACAGCCGCCCGAACGGCTCGGGCGTGCTCACCTCGCCGAGGTCGAACAGCACCTTGTGCCAGAACCGCGAGTAGAGCAGGTGCCCCACCGCGTGCTCCGAGCCGCCCACGTAAAGGTCCACGCCGCCGGCGTGCGTGCCGCCGCTGGCCTTCTTCGAGACCATCCAGTAGCCCTCGGCCTCGCGCGACACGAACCTCTGTCCGTTCTTTGCGTCGCAGTACCGGAGGTAGTACCACGACGACCCCGCCGAGCCGGGCATGGTGTTCGTCTCGCGCCGCACCGGCGTGTTCGCGGGCAGTCCCTCGACCCCCGCCGCCCCCGCGGTGGTGTTCACCCATGACGCCGCCTTCGCGAGCAGCGGCTGCGGCTCGTCGCTCTCGGCGGGCGAGTAGTCCGCCAGTTCCGGCAGCACCACCGGCAGCGACTTCTCCCCTACCGCGTGCGCGTTGCCCTGTTCGTCGTACACGATCGGGAAGGGTTCGCCCCAGTACCGCTGGCGGCTGAACGCCCAGTCGCGCAGCTTGTAGTTCACCCGCCGACGCCCGATCCCCTTGGACTCCACCCACTCGATCGCCTTCGCCTTGGCCTCGGCGACGCCCAGCCCATTCAGGAACCCGCTGTTGATCGCGGGCCCGTCGCCCGTGAACGCCCCGCCCTCGAATCCCTCAGGCGGCTGGACGGTCCGAATCACAGCCAGCCCGAACGCCTCCGCGAACGCCCAGTCGCGCTCGTCCTGCGCCGGCACCGCCATGATCGCCCCCGTGCCGTAGCCCATTAGCACGTAGTCCGCCGTCCAGATCGGGATCGCCTTGCCCGTCGCGGGGTTGATCGCGTCCAGCCCGGTATCGACGCCGGTTTTCACCTTGCTGTCGGCCTGGCGGTCGATGTCGGAACGGTTGCGAGCCGCCTCGGCGTAGGCGCGGAGCCTCGCCGCGTCGGTGCGGGGGCCGGGTTTCGCCAGTGCAGCCGCCACCAAGGGGTGCTCCGGCGCGACCACCATGTACGTCGCGCCGAAGATCGTGTCGGGGCGGGTGGTGAAGACGCGCAGGGGGCTTCCGCCCACCACCTCAAACTCCACCTCCGCCCCCTCGCTCCGCCCGATCCACTCCTGCTGCATCGTCTTCGTCGACGCCGGCCACTCCACCAGGTTCAGGTCATTCAGCAGCCGCTCCGCCATCGCCGTGATGCGGAACATCCACTGCTTGAGCGGCTTGCGAACCACCGGGTGCCCGCCGCGCTCGCTCCGCCCGTCGATCACCTCGTCGTTGGCCAGGACCGTGCCCAGCTTCGGGCACCAGTTCACGGTCGCCTCGGCGCGGTAAGCGAGGCGGTAGCCGTCGATGACCGTCCGCTTCGCCGCGGCGTCCATCGCACGCCACGCGGCCGAGTCCGGCGCACCGGCGGGCCCACGCCCCTCGTCCAGCTCCCGCGACAACTCGTCGATGTGACGCGCCCGCCCGGTCCGCGGGTCCACCCACGCGTTGAACAGCCGCAGGAACACCCACTGCGTCCACTTGTAGTACTCGGGGTCGATCGTGGCGAACTCGCGCGACCAGTCGTACGAGAACCCGAACCGCTTCAACTGCCGCCGGAAGTTCTCGATCGACTTCTTGGTCGTCACCGCCGGGTGGACGCCGGTCTGGATCGCGTACTGCTCCGCCGGCAGCCCGAAGGCGTCGTAGCCCATCGGGTGAAGTACGTTGAAGCCCCTGGCGCGCTTGTACCGGCAAATGATGTCGGTCGCGGTGTAGCCCTCGGGGTGCCCGACATGCAGCCCCGCCCCGGACGGGTACGGGAACATGTCGAGGCAGTAGAACTTCGGGCGCGACCCGTCGAAGCCGGGCTCGCCGGGGTTGGGCGTGCGGTACGCGTTCGCGTCTTCCCAGCGTGCCTGCCACAAAGGCTCGATGGTGTTGGCGAACTTGGCGTCGTAGCGGTGTTGGGGCGTGTCGGCGGCCATGGGGCGTCAGTGTACGAAGCCCACGCCGGCCCCGACACGCAGACTCGGCGACTACCGATGCACGGGCGCCGGAGACCGATCCTTGCCCGCGCGGTCCGCGAACAGCTTCTTCGCCTCGCCCACCAGGTAGAAACTCCCGGTGATGAGGATCAGGTCGTCACGCCCCGCCGCCCTCGACGCGAGTTTCAGCGCGTCCTCCAGCGTCTCGGCGACCTGGCACATCTTCCCGGTGTGGTCGGCGAACCTGCGGGCCAGGTCCTGCGGCAGCGCCGCCCGCGTGTTCCCCTTCACCTTCGTGAAAATCACCTTGTCCCCCGTCGCCGCCACCGAGTGCAGCATCTGGTCGATGTCCTTGTCCGCCGCGCAACCGAAGATCATCACGAGCGAGTCGTACGTGACGTGGGCCCCGATGTTCTTGCTCAGCGCCGACAACGCCGCGGGGTTGTGCGCCCCGTCCACCAGCACCTTCGGCTGCTTCCAGATCAGTTCCATCCGACCGGGGATCGATGTCTGCTCCAGTCCCAGCACCACCTTGCTCGAAGGCAGGTCGAAACCGCGCTCGCTGAGTTTGTCGATGATCGCCAACACCAGCCCGCAGTTCTGCGCCTGGTGGTCGCCCTTCAGGGGCACCGGCACGTGCTCGTACAAGTTCCGCGCCGTGGTCAATCCCACCCGGGTGTGGTGCCCCAGCAGCGGGTTGTGCTCGAACCGGCTGGAGAACTCGATGTCCTTGCCCACCACCTGGAACGGCGCTTCCACCTGCGCCGCCACCTCGCGCATCGCCTCGATCACCTCGGCGGACTGGTCGAACGTCAGCGCCGGCACGCCCTTTTTGAATATCCCCGCCTTCTGCCGCGCGATCTCCCCTGGCGTCTTGCCCAGGAACTGCGTGTGATCCAGCGAGATGCTGCACACCGCCGCCACCTCGGGCGTGATCACGTTCGTCGAGTCCAGTTTGCCGCCCAGGCCCACCTCGATCACCGCCACGTCCACCGCCTCGTCGGCGAAGTGGGCCAGGCCCACCGCCGTGACGAGCTCGAAGAACGTCGGCTCGCCGAGCTTGGGGTTCAGCGTGGCCGCCGCGTCCGCCGCCCGGCCCATGAGGTCCGTGAACGCATGGTGCGAGATCATCTGCCCGTTGATCTGGATCCGCTCACGCAGGTCGACGAGGTGCGGCGAGGTGTACAGCCCCACCGTGTACCCGCAGCCGCGCAGCGCCGACGTCGTCATGGCGCACACGGAGCCCTTCCCGTTGGTGCCCGCCACGTGCACGAACTTCACCGCGTCCTGCGGGTTGCCCATCGCTTCCAGCAGCGCCTGCATCCGGTCGAGCTTGAACATCTTCGGATCGACCTGCTTGGCGTTCATCCGCTCGACGTTCACCCGCTCGTACAGGTAGCGGACCGCGGCCTGGTACCCCGTGAAGGCCGGCTCGCCCTTCTTCCGCTTCGAAGGGGGCACGTGCAAGGGCGTCACCGCCGGGGCCGCCATGCCTTCATCGACCGCCGCCTCGGCCTCGCCCTTCCCGGGCGATTCGACCTTCACGGGCTTGCGGGCGGGAACAGTCGCGGACTTGGCGGGACCGGCCTTGGTCATAGGGGGTCAAGCGTAGCCCATCGTGCGCCGCGATCCAATCCGACACGGCGTTGATTTCTCTAAGTGATTGCTTGACAATGGTTTATGCGCACGGCCGATACCGTACACCCTACGAATAAATCCTCCCGCGGGCACGACCCCCGCGCGTCCGAAAACGCACGGCGCCCTCGCCCTTGAAGCCCACGCCCGCCGCGAAGTTTCGCGCTCACCCCTGCGAGCAACAGCAGCCGCCCGTACACGAGCACGCGCCACCCTCCCGGCACCCGCACCGGCAGCCCGGCCCGCACCCGCACGAGCGCCCCGCGCCGAGCACCATCAGCCGCTTCATCTCGCGCACCGCCTCACGCAGCCCGGTGAACACGGCCCGGCTGACGATCGCGTGCCCGATGTGCAGTTCGCTCACGCGCGGGAGCGCGGCGATGTGACCCACGTTTTGATAGTTGAGCGCGTGTCCCGCGTTGAATCGCATGGCGTGGCCGACGATCCGCTCGCCCGCGGCGCGCACCTTTTCGAGTTCCCCCCGGCGCGCCTCTGATCGCATGTCGCCGCTGGTACCGAAGGCATGGGCGTACGGCCCGGTGTGCACCTCGCACACGTCGAAGCCAGCGTCCTGCGCCGCGTCGACCTGTTCCGGGTCGGCGTCGATGAACGCCGACACCACGATCCCCGCGCCCCGGAGGGCCCCCACCACCCGCTTCATCCGCTCGGCCTGCCCCCGCACGTCGAGCCCGCCCTCAGTGGTGATCTCCTGACGCGCTTCGGGCACCAGCATCGCCGTGTCGGGCTTGACCTTCTGAGCGATCGAGACCATCTCGTCCGTCGCGGCCATCTCGAGGTTGAACTTCACGCCCACGTGCCGGCGGAGTCGCTGCACGTCGTCGTCGTTGATGTGGCGCCGATCCTCGCGGAGGTGCACTGTGATGCCGTCGGCGCCCCCGAGCTCTGCCTCGTGCGCGG
This sequence comes from Planctomycetota bacterium, assembly GCA_017303565.1. Classification (GTDB taxonomy): domain Bacteria; phylum Planctomycetota; class Phycisphaerae; order Phycisphaerales; family UBA1924; genus JAFLCM01. The sequence continues at coordinate 472 of JAFLCM010000190.1, read as the reverse complement.
CGCGGAGGGGGTCGGGCTCGACACCGCGGCGTGCCTGTCGGACCGTGCACACGTGGTCGATGTTGACGCCGAGCGCGATCATGCTGAACGGACCTCCGATGAGCCCGCCCGGCGACGGCGGCCGGCTCGTCGCCGATGGGCACGGCCCCGAAGCCTACGGCGTGGTGACGAACTTCGCACGCAGGGGGTGGTTCTTCAGCCCTGCCACCACCGCCGGGGGCAGTTCGCGCCGGTCCTGAGCCTGCATCAAGACCGCCACCACCAGCCAGGCGTCGGGCGTGTTCACCCGCTGCGCGTGCGTCACGGCGCGGAGCACCAGGTTCCGAAGGGCCGCGTCGCCACCGACGCTCGCCGCGCTGATTGGGCGCGACGCCAGCTCCGGCTCGGCCCGATAGGCGTCGTCGAGCGCTCGCACGGCCTCGTTGCTCCGCTTCAGGCCCACGAGCGCGACCGACAAATACCGCAGCGTCTC
>JAFLCM010000019.1 GCA_017303565.1 Planctomycetota bacterium | reverse complement strand
GGCGTCGGTGACGGTCAGGCTGAACGCAGTCGCGTCGCCGTAGATCCCCGCCAGCGCCGCGGCGGCGGCCGCCGAGAACGTGCTGTGCCCCGACGTGTACGCCTGGAACTGGGGCGTCGTGAGCAGCGGCGCCCAGGTCGGGTCATCCGTGGCGCGGATCGCGGTCACCGGCCTGAAGTAGTCGTAGGTGAACTTCATGTCCCAGGCGCAGACGGCGGCGTCGGCGGTCGCGAGATTCAGCGCCGCGAAGAGGCGCAGGTTGTCGTCGAAACTCGACGACGCGCTCGCGGAGATGCCCTGCGCGATGTTGTTCCACATCCCCGGGGGCGTGACCGTGCCGCCGCCCGCGGCCCAGAACTTGGCGATCTCGGTCTGGTCGGCGTTGCGGACCACGCTGGTGGTCCCGCCGTACGCCTTCACCTCGTCGTACGCGGCGATGTACTCGCTGGAACCCGGCGCGGGCGGGGTCGACTGGCGGAACTGGTCGCACCCGGTCATCGTCCAGGGGCGCACGAAGGCGAACTGGTTGAGCAGCGGCGTCGCAGACGGACCGGTGGGCTGCCAGGCGGTCGGCCCGGAACCGGGGGTCCAGGGCGAGGCCCCCGTGGCCCCGTCGCCCGCGCGGAACGCCAGGAAGCTCCCCGCCACCGTCGAACCGAGCGACACGCCGTCGTCGCGCGAGGCACCGGGCGCGATCGACGAAAGGTGCGAACTCAGGCGGGCGTCGAAAGCAGCCGCCTGCGCGGGAAAGAGGCCCACCAGAACGTCCCGGGCCGCCTGCGCCACCGCCGCTTCGCGCGACGCACCCGCCGCGGCGCTGGGGATCGCGAGGTACGACTGGCGCGACTTGCTGATCGCGTTGTTGGCGTCGTACATCGCGGTGTGCATCGTCGCCAGGGCCCGCGCGGCCATGGGCGGCGGCACCGCACCGGACTTGATCGCGTTCAGCGCCGTGGTGTTCCAGTCGGTGACGATGTCCGCCGACACGGTCGAAGCCGTCCCACTGAGGGCGGCAACAAGCAGCACGGTCACGAGAGTCTCGCGGTTCATGTCTGGCTCCTGTGGATTCCCCGGCGCTCTGTGCGTGACGCCGATCCTCCATGATGCACCGGGACATCTCCGGGTCAACCCGGATTCATGAAGGCGGGCTGATTCCGATCGCTTCAAACGACTCAGACCGCGCAGCCGCACCCTTTGCTCGCGGCTCGGTTTCGGTTAGGGTGAATGGCCCGTTCACCCTCGGAATCCCCGCATGGACTCCATCTGGCTCGTGATCGTCGCCGCGGCCGTGCTCTCGATCGCCTACCGCCTGTACGGGGCGTTCCTGGCGGCGAAGGTGGCCGTGCTCGACGACAGCCGCCCGACGCCGGCGCATCGCCTGAACGACGGCGTCGACTACCACCCAACCAACAAGTGGGTGCTGTTCGGTCACCATTTCGCGGCGATCGCCGGGCCCGGGCCGCTGATCGGCCCGGTGATGGCGGCCCAGTGGGGCTACGCGCCCGGGTTCGTGTGGATCCTCATCGGCGCGTGCCTCGCCGGCGCGGTGCACGACTTCATCATCCTCTGGGCGAGTGTCCGCGAGGACGCGTTGAGCCTGTCGAATATCGCGCGGCGCGCCATCGGCCCCGGTGCGGGGCTGGTGACGGGCGTCGCCACCATGTGCATCATCGTGTGCTCTCTCGCCAGTGTCGCCAGCGCCGTCGTCCACGCGCTCGCGGGCAGCGCCTGGGGCATGTTCACTATCATCCTCACCATCCCCGCGGCGCTGATCACCGGCCTGTGGATGTACAAGATCCGCCCCGGCAAAGTCGGCGAGGCGTCCGCGATCGGCGTCGTCATCGTGCTCGCGGGCGTGGTGCTCGGCAAGCACTTCGCCGATTCCGCCTGGGCGCCCTCGCTCATCTTCAACAAGCAGACCCTCAGCATCATGCTGCCCGCGTACGCGCTGGTCGCGGGGATCCTGCCCGTGTGGGTGCTCATGTGCCCGCGCGACTACCTCAGTTCCTACATGAAGATCGGCGTCATGTTCGTTCTGGGCGCGGGGCTGATCATCGCCAACCCGGACCTGAAGATGCCCGCCACCACGCCCTTCGACTCCGGCGGCGGTCCGGTGGTCCCCGGCTCGGTGTGGCCCTACGTCTGCATCACCATCATGTGCGGGGCGATCTCCGGCTTCCACGCCCTGATCGCCAGCGGCACCACACCGAAGATGATCGCCAAGGAGTCGCACATCCGCTCCGTCGGCTACGGCGCGATGGTGGTCGAGGGCTTCGTCGCCGTCACCGCGCTCATCGCCGCGTGCGCCCTGCACCCGGGCGACTACTTCGCGATCAACGCGCCGCCCACCCCCGCCACCGCCGCGATCATCCAGCAGCAGATCGACGCCGGGTGGGACCTTCAGCCCAAGGAACTCCGCGCCCTCGAGGCCGACGTCGGCGAATCGCTCGAGGGCCGCCCCGGCGGCGCGGTCACCCTCGCCGTCGGCATGGCCAAGGTCTTCTCCAGCCTGCCGGGCATGCACACGCTCACCGGGTACTGGTACCACTTCGTCATCATGTTCGAGGCGCTGTTCATCCTCACGCTCCTCGAAACCGGCACCCGCGTTGCCCGCTTCGTGGTGCAGGAGATGCGCGGCGGGGCGTCGAGGTCGAGCGCGAGCGCCCCCGGCCCGCGCCCCGTCTCCTGGCCCATGAATATCGCGCTCAGCGTCGCCGTCTGCGGCGCGTGGGGCTACCTGCTCTACCTCGGCGACCTGAAGACACTTTGGCTCATGCTCGGCATCGCCAACCAGCTGCTCGCTTGCATCGCGCTGGCGGTGGGCACCAGCTACCTCTTGATGAAAGCGCCGCGCCGCCGCTACGCGCTGTGCACGGGCATCCCCATGGCCTTCGTGCTCGTCACCACCGTCATCGCCAGCATCGGCAGCATCCGACGCTGGTGGGAGCAGTCCGCCACCGCCGAGCCTTCCCAGGCGTGGTACCTGCGCCTGATCGTGGTTCTCGGCACGATCATGCTCGTCCTGACCGTGGTGATCGCGGCAATGGCGGTGCGCCGCTGGGTGGCGCTCATCCGCGAGCCGAAAGGGGACCTCAGCCGATCTCGGTGAGCCGCCGCCGCGCCGCGTCGCGCTCGGCGCACTTCTGGCCCAACTGGTCTTTGGTCTGCTGCACCAGTTTCGCCGGGGCCCGCTCGGCGTAGCCGGGGTTCGCCAGCCGACCCTCCAACACCGCGATCTCCTTGTCGAGCCGGTCCACCTGCTCGGCGAGCATCTTCCGCTCCACCGAAGAGTCCAGCGCGTCCTTCAGGTTCGACAGCGCGTGCTCGCGCCCGTCGAAGACGAACGGCGTCCGCTGACCCCCGGAACCGGCCCCGCCCCCGGAGACGGCGTCGCCCGTCTCCACGCCCGCCAGTCCGGCGAGCGTCTCCACCAATCCCGCGCCGGCCCGAATCTTCGCCATGGCCGCGGCATCGGTGTGCAGCGTGATCCGCCGGCGCGGCTCGACGCCCTGCGCCGCCCGCACCTGGCGGATCGCCTCCGTCAGAGCGCGGAGCCATTCGACCTCGCGCTCCACGCCCTCATCGATCAGCGAATCTTCGACGGTCACCCACGGCGTCCTGCACATCGTGGACGCCGGCGACCCCAGGCCAAGCCCCGGCGTCGCGGCCGCCGGCATCGCGCCCAGGGCTTCGTGCAGCACCTCGGTCACGAACGGGCAGATGGGGTGCAACAGCCGCAGCGCCGCCTCGAGCACGTTGCGGACCACGGCGCGCTGCGTCGCATTGGTCTTCACCGACGGCTTGATCGCCTCCAAATACCAGTCGCAGAAATCCCACCACAGGAACTGGTACATCGCCTCCGCGTAGTCGGAGTAGTCGTACGCCGCGACCGCTGCGTCCACACGCCGCGTGACACGGGCGAGGCGCGAGAGGATCCAGCGGTCGGCGGTGGTCATGGTGCCACGGCTCTCCGAGCCGTGCCCGGTCCCGCCCGCCTGCTCGCCCGCGTCCGCCAGGTTCATCATCACGAACTTGGCGGCGTTGAACACCTTGGTCACGAAGTTCCGACCCTCATCGAACTTCGGCGAGGTGTTGCACCCCTTTTCTTTGTCGAAAACGACCGGCAGCCGCACGTCCTGCGTGTTCGTGGTCATCTTGCACAGCGTGAACCGCATCGCGTCCGAGCCGTGCGACTGGATGATGTCCAACGGGTTCACGCCGTTCCCGAGGCTCTTGGACATCTTCCGCCCCTCGCCGTCCTGGATGACGGAGTGGATGAAGACGTCCTTAAAAGGCAGCGGGCCGGCGCCGCCGCCATCGCCGTGCAGGTACCGGTTGAACATCACCATCCGCGACACCCACAGCGTGATGATCTCCCGCGCGGTGCACAGCACGTTCGACGGGTTGAAGGCCTCCAGAAGCCCCTTCATCTCCGCCGGCGGCACCGGCCAGCCCAGCGTGGACAAGGGCCACAGCGCGCTGGAAAACCAGGTGTCGAGGACGTCGGGGTCGCGCACGAAGCCACGGGCCTCAACCTCTTGTTCGGCCTCCGGATGATCGGGAGCAACGCAGCAGAACGAATGCGATCCGCCGTCTGGCGCGAACACCACACGCGTCACGATGGCGGGCTCGCCTCGGTCGTCACACTGCTCAAAGTCCAGTTGCCCGTCCTCGGGCATGTCGAGGCCCAACCGATCAAGAAACAGCCGGGTCTCTTTCGCGTCACTCGAAGTCGTCCACACCGGGATCCGATGCCCCCACCACAGCTGCCGAGAGATGCACCAATCCCGGATGTTGTCGTGCCAGGATTCGTAGGTCTTGGCGTAGCGGTCGGGGTGAAACGTCAGGCCGCCGTCACTTGATGACTTGATGCCCTGATGCCTTGATGCCTTCTGATCCGCCGCCCTCTGCTCCCCCACCAGAGCCCGGTTCGCCGCCCCCGCCAGCCGGTCGTCCGTCACCTTCACGTACCACTGGTCGCTCAGGTACGGCTCGATCGCCGCGTGCGAGCGGTACGAGTGGCCGACGCTGTGGCGGTACGGCTTCACGCGCTCAAGAAGGCCGCGGGCCTTGAACTCCTCCACCACCTTCTTCCGCGCCGCCTCGCGCGCCAAGCCCACGAACAGGTGCGCATCGCCCACGTCCGTCCAGCCGTGCTTGTCGGAGACCGCCGCGTCGGTGCCGAAGATGTTGATCAGCCCCGCGTTCGGCTGCCCCGCGAACTCGACCTTGTGCTTCTGCCACAGGTTGTAGTCGTTCGTGTCGTGCGCCGGCGTCACCTTCAGGAATCCGGTCGCGAACGCCGCCTTGGGGTCGCGCTTCGCCGCCTCCGGGTCCTCCTGCAGCGCCGCCGGCAGCACCACGTACTCGTCCTCGATGATCGGGATCACCCGGCCGACCAAGGGCAGCTCGCAGTGCAGCCCGCGGAGCGCCTTTGCACGCGGGTCCTTGGGATTCACCGCCACCGCGGTATCGCCCAGGTACGTCTCCGGGCGCGTCGTCGCCACCGTCACCCACGCCTGCTCGCTGTCGGGGTGCGAGTCCGCGCCGAGTTCCGACGGGTACCCGCGCCGCTTCAACTCATCCCACGTCACCGGGATCACGCCCTTCAGCCCCGCGCCGTTCTTGCCGTGGCACAGCGGGTACCGAAGGTAATAGAAGTTCCCGTCGACCTCCTCCATCTCCACTTCGTCGTCCGCCAGCGCCGTCTGGGTCACCGGGTCCCAGTTCACCAGCCGCTTGCCGCGGTAGATCAGCCCGTCCCGGAACAGCCGGAAGAACGCCTCGCGCACCGCCCGCGCGCACACCGGGTCCATCGTGAACCGCTGCCGCTCCCAGTCGCACGAGCACCCCATCGCCTTGAGCTGCTCGGTAATGATCGCCTCGTACTCGTCCTTGAACGCCTGGATCTTGGCGACGAACTCCTCGCGCGGGAAATCCGTCCGCTTCCTCCCCGTCTCCTTCTGCACCCGCTTCTCGACCACCGTCTGCGTGGCGATGCCCGCGTGGTCCGTCCCCGGCATCCACAGCGTCTCGAACCCCTTCATCCGGTGCGCCCGCGCCTGCACGTCCTGCAGCGTGTTGTTCAGCGCGTGACCCAGGTGCAGCCGGTCCGTCACGTTTGGCGGCGGGATGAAGATCGCGTACGGCCTCTTCTCCCCCGACAGCACCTTCGCCGGGTCGGCGTGGAAGGCCCGCTCAGCCGCCCACTTCTCGCGGATGCGGGGCTCGTGCTCGCCGGGAACGTATTTCTGGGGCAGTGAGGACACGCGAATCTCCCTGAAAAACCGATGATCCCACCCCCGGCCCGTCGAACCATCCCCTTGGGACGGCGCCCGACCGGCCAAGTGTACCACCCCCTTACGCTTCCACCCGAATGACCACCGACCACGCCCCCGACCGCCCCCGCGCCACCAACCCCGGACGCGCCCGCAAACTCCTCGCCCTCGCACCGCTCGCGGTCCTGCTCGTCGTCGGCGCCGTGGTCGTCGTGCGGCTCTCGAACACCGCCGTCACCGCGCCGACCGCGGGTCCAACCTCCGCCGTCGGCCCGTCGGCTGCCGAACTCACCGACATCGCGCGACAGGCCCTCAAGAACGCCAAGCCCGAACAGGCCGAGCCGCTCCTCAAAGAGGGCGTTGAGCGCTTCCCCTCCGATCAGGCCCTCCGCCTCACCTACGCCGAAGTCCTGATCTCTCGCCAGAAGTTCGCCGAGGCCTACGAGCAGTACGACCGCGCCGTGGCGCTCGGAGAAGACCGCGCCGAGTACCGCTTCGCGGCGGGCATGGCCGCCTCCCAGGCGGGCCTCTCCGACCACGCCGAGGCCCAGTGGCTCCGCGCCCGCGAACTCGACCGCGCCAACCCGCAGTACCCGCTCTTCCTCGCCCAACTCCAGCGCAAGGCCGGGCGCAACGCCGACGCCCGCGCCAACCTGATGATGGCCGTGAAACTCGACCCCGCCCTCGCCGTTGGTTGGGGAACCCTCGCGGCGATCGCGCTCGACGAGAACCACGCCGGCCCGGCCCTGCAGCACGTCGAGAAAGCGATCGCGCTCGAGCCATCGCAGGGGCTGTGGCGCGTGCTGAAAGCGAAGATCCTCCGCCGTGACAACCGCCCGCGCGAGGCCCTCGACGCCGTGCTCGCCATGCCCCCCGCCGAGCGCGCCCTCACCCCCGGCGCCCTCGACGAGATCGCGGCCTGCCACGGCCTGCTCAACGAGCCCCGCGCCGCCGCCGACGTTTACATCCAGCGCCTCGACGAAGCGCCCGAAGACGCCGACGCCGCCTACAACGCCGCGATCTGGCTGCAGCGCGCCGCCGACCCCGAACGGGCCGCGGCCTACGCCAAGCGCGCCGCCATGCTCGGCAAGGCCGAAGCCAAGGCGCTCGTTGAGTCGCTTGAAAAGCCCGCCACGCCCTGAATCAACCGCCCGACGCGGCCCGTCGTGTTACGGCTGCGGCTCCGGCCCCGCGCCCGCTTCCTGCTTCCGCACCCACTCGCGGACCTGATCCATCGTCATCTCGTCGCCGCCGGGGATCGGCACCGGGACATAGAACCCCGGCCCCTCGATCCGTGTGTACGCCGCGCCCAGTTTCACCTTCACTTCAACGGGCGCGCCGTTCCGCCACACGCTCAGCGTCACCACCTCGCCCGGGCGTCGGATGCTGATGAGCGACCGCAGCACGTCGGTGTCCGTCGCGGGCTTGCCGTCGAGCGACACGATGATGTCACCCGGCTTGAGGCCCGCTTTCGCCGCGGGCATGTCGGCGTCCAGTTCCCGGCGCGGGTCGATCATCACCCCGCGCCCATTGAACCCCGCCGCCTCCGCCTGCCGCGGGGTGATCTCGCCCAACCGAAGGCCCATGAACCCGCGGATGACGATGTTCGTCGTCACCAGTTGCTCCACCACGCTGTCGATGGTCTCGACGGGGATCGCGAAGCCAAGCCCCGCGTTCTGCCCCTGGCCGAACTCGCCGCGCCCCTCGGTGCGGCTGTTCGCGATCGCCGTGTTCATCCCGATCACCCGCCCCCGGCTGTTGACGAGCGGGCCGCCCGAGTTGCCCGGGTTCATCGCCGCGTCGGTCTGGATGTAGTTCGTGTACCCCCCCAGCATCCCGACGAACGTCGCCGCCTCGCTCCGCCCCAGCGCCGAGATGATCCCCTGCGACATCGAGAACTTGAAGCCGAACGGCGACCCGAACGCGAACACCCGGTCCCCCACGTACACCGCCTCGCGCTGCGCCCGCCGCAGCGGGAAGAACTCGCCCCCGCTCGCCGCCCCCTCGAGCGCCAACACCGCCACGTCGGTCGCCTCGTCCCGTCCCACCACGCTCGCGTTGAACACCCGCCCGTCATTGAACTCCACCGAGATCGACTCCGCGTCCCGCACCACGTGCGAGTTGGTCACGATGTGCCCCGCCCGGTCGTACACCCACCCCGAGCCCGTCGACGGCAGCCCCGGGTGCCCCGGCGGCAGTTCCGGCGTCTCCCGCCCGCCCAGCCGCTCCCGCAGCCGCTTCACCGCCTCGTTCTCCTGCGCATCGGGGCGCACCCGCACGTCGATGTGGACCACCCCGGGCATCACCGAGTCCGCCACCGCCCGCGTCGCCTGCTCCAGCGCGTCCAGCGCCGTCCCGCCGTCGAGCCGCGCCTCCGCCACGGTTACCGCCGCTCGCACCCGCGCCAGTTCCACCCCCTGGATGAACCGCGGCCCGGCGATCAGCGTGATCGCCGCCGCCAGAAGAACCAGGATCGCCGGCACGACGGTGTGGAATGGTCTCATGGCTTGCTTCGTTGGGGATCGGACACCCGGGAGTTCAGCCCGGCTGGACCGGCCGCGGCCTGTCCGCCCGCTCCTGCGTGAGTTCGTAACGATGATCGGTCACGTTTCGCGCCGCGACCCGAGAAACCCACTCTTTTCCCGCCGCCTCGATCCGAACCCCCAGGTCCGCGAGCGGGGTCGCGAACTCCGGCTGCCAGGTCGTCAGTCCCAGAAGGTCCTGCAGCACCAGGATCTGCCCGTGGCAGTCCCAACCCGCCCCGATCCCGATCACCGGCACGTCGGTTGCCTCCACGATCCGCTGGGCCACCTCCCCCGGCACCGCCTCCACCAGCACCATCACCGCCCCCGCCTCGACGAGCGCCTCGGCGTCTTCGACCACTCGGCGCGCCGTTTCCGCCGTCCGACCCGTCGACGCGTACCCGCCCTTCAACGCCGCCCGCTGCGGCAGGCAGCCCACGTGCGCGCACACCGGGATCCCCGCCCGCGCCAGTTTCTCGACCAGCCCCGCCTGCCCCGCGTCGAGCTCGAACTTCACGATGTCAGCGAGCCCATCCGTCATGAACCGGCCCGCGTTGCGGATCGCGTCCTCGTCCGCGGCTTGGTAGGACATGAAAGGCATGTCCGCCATCACGAACGTCCGCGGCGCCCCCCGCTTCACCCCCGCCGTCAGCGCGATCGCCACCTCCAGCGGCATGTGAATCGTGCTCGGAAACCCCAGGATCATCTCCGCGGCGGTGTCCCCCACCAGCAGCACGTGCACCCCCGCCCGCTCCAGCCACCGCGCCGTGGTGGCGTCGTAGCAGGTCAGGCAGGCGAACGGCGTCCCGTCCCGCGCCATCTTGCGCAGCGACTTCAGCGTCACGGGCGAGCGCCCCGGAACAGCGGTTGAATCAAGGCTCACGCCCTATTCTACGACCCGCCCACGAACGGGCTGCGGTGACGAGCCGGTGACCAAGGTGTTGTACCGCAGGGGGCCCCGTGGCTTCCAACACCGGGATCAACGGGAAACACGTACCCCCTATAGATCGCGCGTCAGGCGGATGAACTCCACCTTGACCGTCGAAACTGGGACCCGAAAAATGCTTGGCCGACGCGGCGAAGCCGCCGAAACGACTTCCGGCCAGACTCGGATGGCCTTCCATGCCCTTTCTTTCCAAGGCATTTGCGCCCATCCTTCGGCGAAGTGAAAGAACGTCAGCGGTAGACCCCGCAGTACCTGAAGTTCCGCTGGGTTCTTGAGGATCCGTCCGTCCCCCGACACGACCACTGGAATGGGGTCCCAATCCGCGATTGCTGAGAGCCACTCCGAGTCCGGGGTCGTCTTCCCGAAACGGTCGTCCAAATAGATGATGGAGTGCTGACGGTCGTAGTGGCCCAACATCCGGGCCAGCGCCACCGGCACGTTTCGATCGATGAAGAAGTGCATCACGCCGCGCGCCGCGTAGCGAACTCGCTCTCAAACTCGACAGCCAACCTCACGGATGCCGGCGAAACATCGAATAGGTCAGCCACGAGGTCTGCATCGCGGTCATTCGCCCAGAAAGCCTGAGCCAGCACGAACGTCGTGGTTCCCTCAGACGCCACGATCGGCTTTCCGAACGAGCGAGCAGGATCGAGAACAACTCCCGGAGAGATGTTCCACCGTGCGGCTGTCTGCGTGTCCGCTGAGTACTCGATCTGGGTCAGGTATGGCCGCAGAATGTCAGGCATCGCGGTCTGTCCCGACAACACCTCTTGCAAGTGCTCGTCTCCGACTTCGTCCAGCGTTTGGGCGAAGATCGTCGTGCCGTCGGTCAGCAATCGCTGATGGCTAAACGGGTGTGGTGTCCTGAGCGACCTGCAAAGCTGAGCGTACACACGCCGAACCGTCTGAAAAGAGACACCCTCGTCACGAAATCGCCCGACAACGAGAAGATCGACGAGGTCGAGGAAAGAAAGCGCATACCGCCCACGAACCGACGGCAGGTCCGTCTTGAAGAGACGCCCTCGCTTCTCCGCGCCTTCCCCGCTGATCCACCGGTTTGCAGTGCGCGGATTCACCCGAGCGAACCGGGCCGCTTCAGGAATACCGTACGAACCTGTACCGATGAGGGATGTCACGCCGCGCTCCTTCCGCACCATTATACGAGTTCGGCCAATCCGGCACCAAGCCTTGCCAAACCGCCGCAACCGAGTTGAACCGGGCCCCCTCACTCAACCAACACCGATGCCCTACCCCACCACCCCCGACGCCCCCGCGCTCGACATCCGCAGCCTCCGATTCCGCTACCCCGACCAGTCGGCCGGCGCGTGGACCGTCGCCGTCGACGCCCTCGCCCTCCGGCGCGGCGAACAGGTGCTCCTCACCGCCGGATCGGGCCGAGGCAAGAGCACCCTGCTCCACCTCATCGCCGGGCTGATGGACCCCGCCGAGGGCGACATCCGCGTCGCAGGTGAATCGATCAACAGGCTCCCGCCCCGCCAGCGCGACCTCCACCGCGGGCGCACCATCGGCATGATCTTCCAGACCTTCAACCTGCTCCACGGCTTCTCCGCCCTCGAGAACGTCATGGCCGCGATGATGTTCTCCGCCATCCCGCCCCGCGAACACCGCCCCCGCGCCCTGGCGCTCCTCAAGCACCTCGGCATCGACCGCCCCGATGCCGACCCCGACCGCCTCAGCGTCGGCCAGCAGCAGCGCGTCGCCGTCGCCCGCGCCGTCGCCTGCGACCCCGTGCTCCTGCTCGCCGATGAGCCCACCGCCAGCCTCGACCCCGAGAACGCGTCGGGCGCGATCGAACTCATCCGCGCCGTCGCCCGCGAAAAGAACGCGGCCCTCCTGTGCGTCAGCCACGACCCCGCCATGAAGGACCACTTCGAGCGCCGCATCACCCTCGAAGAACTCGCCGGCAACACCCCGCAACCCGCCTCCGCCTGATCACTCGACCACTCGACCACTACCCAACCCTCATGGCCCTCACAGACTTCACCATCGTCCGCCGCAGCATCACCGGGCGCCTCTTCTCCAGCGTCGTCACCATCGCCACGGTCGCAGTCGCGGTGGCGCTGATGCTCGTCCTCATCTCCATGCGACACGCCGGGCGGGCCGCCTTCGAGCGGGGCAGCGGGAACATGCACCTCATCGTCTCCCGCGACCCCTCGCCACTCGTCGCCGTGCTCAACGGCATCTTCTACGCCAACCCGCCCCAGCGCCCCATCGCCTGGCGCGAGTACCTCGCCATCATCGACCGCTTCCCCCTCGAGTTCGCCGTCCCCACCCAGCAGGGCGACTCCTGGCGCGGCTACCCCGTCCTCGCCACCAACACCGACTTCTTCACCCAGTTCCGCCCCGACCCCGTCACCCCCTGGAAGTGCTCCTCCGGCCGCTGGTTCAACAAGGAACTCGAGGTCGTCATCGGCGCCGCCGCCGCACGCGAAACCGGCGTCCGCCTCGGCGAGAAACTCGTCCTCACCCACGGCGTCAGCCTCTCCGAATCCGCCCGCGAGGCCATGCTTGCCGCCGGCCAGCCCGTCATGGAGCCGCACGTCCACACCGAGTACCAGTTCGAGGTCGTCGGCATCCTCGAACCCACCGGCAGCGCCCACGACCGCGCCCTCTTCATCTCCCTCGAGAGCACCTGGATCCTCCACGCCCACGACCGCCGCGTCGCCGAGAACCCCTCCGCAACCCTCTGCACCAACGCCGACATCACCGAGGAAGACCGCAAGATCACCGGCATCTACCTCCGCCTCCCCACCCGCGCCGGCTCCGACACCCCGGCCAACCTGCCCGTCGTCTTCGACCAGCTCCGCCGCGACACCTCCATCACCGTCGCCTCGCCGAGCAAGCAGATCGAGCAGCTCTTCCGCATCGTCTCCAACATCGACCAGGTGTTCCTCGGCCTCGCCGCCGTCGTGCTGCTCTCCAGCGGCGTCGGCATCATGCTGGCTCTCTACAACAGCATGGCCCAGCGCCGCCGCCAGATCGCCGTCCTCCGCGTGCTGGGCGCCAGCCGCTCCCGCGTGCTGGGCCTCATCCTCACCGAGAGCGCCGTGCTCGGGCTGCTCGGCGCGATCACCGGCGTCGCCGTCGCCTTCGTCGGCAACCAGGCCGTCGCCGCGATCATGAAGGCCCGCCTCGGACTGCTCATCCAGCCCACGCCTCCCCCAGAGTTCGTCATGCCCCTCATCCTCGCCACCGTCGTGCTCGCCAGCCTCGCCGGCGTCGTCCCCGGCGTCATGGCCTACAAGACCAGCGTGGTCCGCAACCTCAAGCCGATCGGCTGAGAGCCGCCCGCACGCCCTCGGGCGTCAACCCCTCCACCCGCGCCACCTTCTCCGGGTTGGACGCGCCGTGCGCGATCGTCACCGCCCGCGCTTTCACGCCCAGCGCCGCCGCCAGGACCGCGCACACCGCCGCGTTGGCCCTCCCGTCCTCCGGCGGCGCCGAAACCCGCACCTTCAGCCGCTCGCCCAGCGCACCCGCGAGCCCGTCCCGCTTCGCGCCGGGCACCACCTTCAGCCACACCAGCACGCCCCCGTCGCTCGCCTCAACCCTGACGCCCGTCAACACGACGCCACCAGCGCCCCCACCTCGTCGAGCACCTGCTCCGCCTGCTCCACGCGCGGCGCCTCGGCGATCAGGCGGATGATCGGCTCGGTGTTGCTGGCGCGGACGTGAACCCACGCCTTCCCGCCCCCCACAACCTCAAAGTCCGCCCGCACGCCGTCGGAGTCGTTCAAACTCGCCCCCTTCGCCGAGAAGTGTTTGGCCGTCGCCGCCACCGCCCGCTCGCTCAGGCCCGGCTTCACGTCGATCTTCCGCGTGACGATCGCGTACGCGGGGCTCGCCGCGGCGCACGCCGACAGCGGGCGGTCCTCCCTCGCCATCAACGCCAGCGTCAGCGCCATCGCCGACAGCGAGTCCCGGATCGGCACGATCTCCCGCCAGATCACCCCGCCGTTGCCCTCACCGCCCATCACCGAGCCCGCGCCCTTCATCCCGTGCACCACGTTCGCCTCCCCCACCGCCGTGCGCACCACCCGCGCCCCGAAGCCCGCGCACACGTCGTCGACCATCCGGCTGGTCGAGAGGTTCGCCGCCACCGCCACGCCCCGGCCCTTCTCCCCCAGCATCGACAGCCACGCCCTCACCCCCAGCGCCAGCGTGTACTCCTCTCCGATGTACGACCCCCGCTCGTCGATCATCGCCAGCCGGTCGGCGTCGGGGTCCTGCGCGAACCCCGCGTGCGCCCCGTGCTCCCGCACCTTCCCGCAAAGGTCCGTCAGGTTTTCCTTCACCGGCTCCGGCGGGTGCGGGAACTCCCCGCTCGCCGAGTCGTTCAGGTGCACCACCCGGCACCCCAGCGCCTCCAGCAGCATCTTCCCGGCCCGCGCCCCCGACGCGTTCACGCTGTCCAGGACCACCTTGTAGCACCGCCGCCGAACATCGTTCAGCGCCGTGAGCGCCCCCACCTTCTCCAGCACCATGTCCACGTGGACCCGCGCCGACGTGTCGTCGCGCTCCACGCTCCCCGCCTCGAAAGAGCCCATCCACAGCCCCGGCTTCTGCGCGGCTCCCGCGTGATACGCCGCGATGATCGCCCGCGCGTCCTCGGGCATCGGCGCCCCGCCCTCGTCGCTCAGCACCTTCAGCCCGTTCCAGATCGCCGGGTTGTGGCTCGCCGTGATCACCAGCCCCATCCCCGCGCCCAGGCGGCGCACCATCACCCCCGCCGTCGGCGTCGTCGCCACCCCCAGGTCCACCACCCGCCACCCCGCCGCCGCCAGCGCCCCGGCGGCGAGCATCGCGATCCCCTCGCCCCCACGCC
>JAFLCM010000189.1:3508-5495 GCA_017303565.1 Planctomycetota bacterium | reverse complement strand
CCTTCCCCTTGTACTGGGCCAGGTCCACGTCCTTCCCGTCGATGTCCTTCACCGTGAACGCCAGCACCTGCGCATCGCCCGCCGCCGGCGACTCGGGCGCACCGGACCCCGGAGCCGGGCTCCCCGATGCCGGCGGCTCGCCCCGCGCCCCGGCCATCGACAACGACACACCCGCAACCACCACCACCGACGCGACGACAAGAGCCTTGATCGACATGAACGGGTCCTTCCGGGAACGGGTCCTTCAGGGAACGGGTCCTTCAGGGAACGGGTCCTTCAGGGAACGCGCGGAACAAGCCAGAACACCACGCGGGGCCTGTGCACAGAATCCTACAGTCATCCCGCCCCATGGTTGAACTTCGCCGCACCGTCCGCTTCTGCATCAACCCGCCGGGAACCTCCACCCCCCCGCACGGCAGCGCCGTCAACGGTTTCGGCGGCGTGCCCGCCATGTCCGGCCTGGGCCGCTACTACGAGATCGACCTCTCCTGCACGGGCGAACCCGACCCCCGGACCGGCTACCTCGTCAACATCAAGGACATCGACCGCGCCGCCCGCGCGGCGGTCATTCCCATCATCGAGAAGGCCTGCGGGGATTCCCCGACCGTCCAGCCCGCCTCCATCATGCCCACCCTCTGGCGCGCCGCCGCCCACGCCCTCCCCGCGCCCCTCACCCGCCTCCGCTGGCGCCTCACCCCTACGTACAGTGTGGAGATGACCACCGCCAGCGCCCAGCGCGTGGTGATGCGACAGCGGTTCGACTTCGCCGCCGCCCACCGCCTCCACACCCCCGCCCTCTCCGAGGAGGCCAACCGCGCCACCTTCGGACGCTGCAACAACCCCAGCGGCCACGGGCACAACTACGCCGTCGAGCCCGCCGTCTCTTTCGACCCACAAGCGCCGAACCCGCTCACCCTCCACCAACTCGAGCGCATCACCCACGACGCCGTCATCGACCCCTTCGACCACAAGCACCTCAACAAGGACACCCCCGAGTTCGCCGAACTCGGCGGCCTCAACCCCTCGGTCGAGAACATCGCCCGCGTCTTCCACGCCCGCCTCACCGCCGCCTTCGCGCAGCACGCCCCCGGCGCCCGCGTCGAGTCCGTCACCGTCTGGGAAACCGACCGCACCAGTTGCACCTTCCCGGCGTGACCTCGGCGTTCTTCGAAGCGCGGCGATCCTCTTCCGCGTGCTCGGCGACAAGCTCCAATAACGCCTCCCTCCGCGCCGCTCCGGGAACTTCCTACCGTCCGCGACGCAGTGGACTTCGCCGGAAACAGCCGATATACTCTTTCAACGACAGCCCGCAGCGCCGAACTGCCACCCTACGGTGTGCGTGCCCCTCACGGGGATAGGCCGCGGGCTTGGTCGTTTTTGGGCCTCAGCGAATCTCCGGGCCAACTTTGGATGAAGGCCAGGATCGAATCAAGGCCAGGATCGAAACGTCGAAAACCGGGACTCCAGCACGCCAAAGTCAAACGGCAGTTTCTTTCCCAGCCGGTGGTGCGCGATCGCTCCGCACACCATGTCCGCGAGCTGGAGCAGGTCTTCGGTGTGCGAGGCCTGCGCTCGAACATTGATGACGGCGTTGTTCTTCAGCCGGGTGCGCGCCAGGTGCTCCGCGAACCGCTGGAAATAGTCGTAGAACTCGCGGTCGCCGCACGCGTCAAAGATCAGCGTCGCCGCCCTCGGAGCCGCCGGTCCCGCCAACGAATCCATCAGGTTCTCCAGCGTCCAACCGGTCACCTTCCGGTACATCCGCTTAGACTCCGACAGCGAACCCGGCGCAAGCCCGGCTTTGTTCAGCGTGAACGAGTGGATGCGAAAATCAAGCTTCGATGCGACCTCAAAGAACCGCCGCTTGCAGTCCCTCCCGGCGCGGTTGTATTTGAACTCAGACAGCGGCTTTCGCTTCAGTTCCACGCGGAGCTGCTGAATGGCGCGCCGCGCGGCCTTGGCGCTCTCCCGATCACGGAACACCACC
>JAFLCM010000189.1:0-3498 GCA_017303565.1 Planctomycetota bacterium | reverse complement strand
TGTGAAGTGGTCGGAAGAACCACGCCCCAGCTTCATCCCCGTGCACCCCGACTCGTCCACGAAAACGAACATCGTCAGAGGCTAACACGAAACGCAGTTGCACTCAGGCACGCAGTCGGGAAGATGAAAAAAGGCCCGCACCCGCGGGCCTTTCGAAAGCCGTCGTCACACCTCACTCACGCCGGGTTCCCGGCGGGCGCCTTGGCTTCCGGCGCTTCCGGGGCCTCGGGCGCTTCCGACGCTTCCGGGGCTTCCGGGGCTTCCGGGGCTTCCGCCGGTTCCATCATCTCCGGCTCCTCGCCCTCGATCTGCATGTGCTCGTGCTTGCCCTCCTGGGAACCCTCCCAGTGCCCGCGCGAGTAGCCCTGCTTCTCGCCCGACTCGTGCCCGACCGCCCCGCCCACGAACGCGCCGAACAGGATCGATCCCAGGTCGCCCGTACCGAGCAGCCCCGCGGCGTTCGCCAGCATCGAGCCGTCCGCGTTCGACGTGATCACCAGGTCATCCCCGTTCCAGCGGGTGACGTACACGATCGGCCTGGTACCGCTCCGGAGTTCCGCCAGATTCGGCACCACCTGCGCCACCTGCCGCCCGCCGCTGGGCTCGGGCGAACGCGCGAAGTTCGTCAGCGCGCTCCCCAGCATCTGCAGCACCGGGTACCCGTCGCGCATCGTCTCCGCCGAGTTCAGGAACGTCACGCCCGTCGCCGAGCCGACCACCCCCTTCGCGTGCTCCGCGAACGCCGCGTTCGACGCCAGCCCCGGCTTCTTCGCCGCCGCGTGCGCCGCCGCGCTCATGCACGACTGCGGGCTCAGACCCACGATCAGCCAACGGTCCACCATCGCCAGCGTCGGCTCGATCGGCACCGGCAGCCCCGGGCTCCGCACCGACAGGAACTTCACCCCCTCGATCCCCGCCGACGCCCACGACTCAATCCGCACCGTCCCCGGCGCCGGCTCGTTCTTCTGCTCCTCCTGGATGAACCGGTTCGCCGCGTCCGCCGCCTTCCGCAGCGCCGCGCCCATCCGCTCCGGGTCCTTCACCTCGATGAACCCCACCCCCGAGAACAGGGAGTTCCCGCCCGTCGTGTCCGACAGCGCCACGCTCGCCGTGTGGCCCAAGGACGCGATCACGTCCTTCTCGAAGTCGATCCCCAGCTGCTTGTTGATCTCACCGATCACGAAGTCGAGGTTCGGACCCTCGCCGCCGGGGTTCGCCTGCGCCGCCATCGTGCGCAGCCGCCCCCACGTCCCCTGCGGATCAACCTTGCTCACCGACGCGAAGAACGCGTCCGCCGGGATCACCGACAGGTCCGCCTCCGACACCGTCTGCTTCACCAGCCCGATCTTGTCCGCGTACTTCCCCGCCCGCCGCACCGTCGTCGTCGACACGGCGCCCTCCGCCGAGTGGCTCCACACCATCTCGACGCTCATCGCCTCGGGCCCCATGATCCCGTAGTCACGCAGCCCCTGCAGCACCTCTTCCCCGTTCGGGATCATCGAACTCGCCATCCCCCCGAACATCTCCGCCACCGGCGTGATCGCCGGCATGTCGATGATCGCCCGCGCCGCCGCGGACTTGTCGCCCGGCAGCGCGCCCCAGAACGCCCCGTCCGGATCGGGCACGTTCCCGAACATCACCTCGAAACGCCACCCGTCCGCCGCCTTCCGCGGACCCCACAACACCGTCCCCGGCGGCGTCACCACCGCGTTCATCCCCTCGAACCGCTTGCTCGCCTGCGGGTTCATCTGATTGCCCCGGTCCGCGAACCGCCGGACGTTCTCCACCCGCGTCATCATCGCCTTCGCCGCCTGCTCGTCCGCCGCCCCATACGACAGCACGAACCCGATCTTCGGCATCCGCGACCGCTCGTCGAAGCCCTGCTGGATCACCGCCATCCGCGCCGGCCCCGTCAGCGCCTGCGTCACCAGCTCCACGATCCCCTCGGGAACCTCGTCCTTGTCCGGCCCCAGCCCCGGCGTGTTCATGATCTCCGTCACCCGCACCGGCACCAGTTTCAGCGCCGCCAGCAGCGCCGCGTCCTTCGGCGACTTCAGCATGTCCTCGCACGACCCGTGCTCGAACGCAAACAGCGTCCGCACCGGCTCGGGCTGCGCCGCGGGCTGTTCGTTCTGAGCGATCACATTGGACGCGGCGCCGGCAAGGGCGATCAGCGCAATCGCGGTCCTGTTCATCACCGAAGTGGGTCGCATGGGTTGTCTCCGAGCAAAGGTTGCGGTTCGAAAGATGGTGCAAAGGGTCCGGCGCCCAAATGGACGCCGCCGCCCGAGGGCGGTCCCGGAGCCTTCTTGGGCGTCCCGTGCCGCCCGTTTCAAATCAAGGACCCCGTCAAGAAAGGGTACAGTCCTCGCGTGTCCCAGACCGCACCCGAACGGATCCTGATCATCCGACCCAGCGCCCTCGGCGACGTCTGCCGCAGCGTCCCCCTCCTCGTCACCCTCCGCGCCGCCTACCCCCACGCCCGCATCGACTGGCTCGTCAACGAATCCTTCGCCGACGCCGTCCGCCACCACCCGATGCTGACCGCCGTCGTCCCCTTCCCCCGCTCCGCGCTGGGCTTCTCGCGCCTGCTCTCCTCCGAAGGCCGCCGCCGCCTCCACGCCTTCATCGCCAGCCTCCGAGGCCCCCGCTACGACCTCGTCATCGACGCCCAGGGCCTCGGACGCAGCGGCCTGTTCGCCCACTGGACCCGCGCCCCCCGCCGCGTCGGCTTCGCCAACGCCCGCGAGTTCGGCTGGCTCGGCCTCACCGCCCGCCACGCCATCGACCCCGCGCTTCACACCGTTGACCGCATGCTCGAACTCCTCCGCCGCGAGAACCTCGAGCCCGTCCACGACATGCGCCTCTACGCCTCGAACGACGACCGCGCCGGCATCGACCAGACCCTCCGCGGCGCCCGCTACCTCGTCGTCGCTCCCACCAGCCGCTGGGCCGGAAAGCGCTGGCCCGCCGAACGCTTCGCCGAAACCACCCGACGCCTCCTCGACGCCGGCCACGCCGAGTACGCCGTCGTCGTCGCCAGCGCCAGCGAACGCGACCAGTGCGCAGCACACCTCTCGAGCCGTCACCCCCGCATCCTCGATCAGGTCGGACGCACCACCGTCGGCGAACTCATGGCCCTCATCGAGCGCTCCGCCCTCGTCCTCGCCAACGACTCCGCAGCCCTCCACATGGCCGTCGGCTTCGACCGCCCCATGGTCGGCCTCTTCGGCCCCACCCGCACCGACCTCGTCGGCCCATACCGCCGCGACAAGGACGCCATCCGCGCCGCCGCCGCCCCCACCGCCAACCTCCACAAGAACGAAGCCGCCGGGCGCGCCATGATGGAAGCCATCCCCGTCGAAACCGTCTTCCGCGCCTGCGCCGACCGCCGATACCCGCCCGGCGATCTCGAAACCGGGCGTGATCGGGTAGCCGTGCAGCTGCTTCGCCGACTCGTAGAGCCCCATGCGGATGATGCCGTCGGCGTAGTTGACG
>JAFLCM010000188.1 GCA_017303565.1 Planctomycetota bacterium | reverse complement strand
ATTCATCCAACTCCGGCTCCTTCTTCACCGCCGCCCAAACCGTTTGCAACGCCACCACCGCCACGAAAACCGCGAACACCCGCTCCAGCACGGCGCTGCTGATCAGGTTGCCCACCAGCACCCCGACCACCATCAGGACCAGCGTCCCCGGCAGCATCCAGCGGAACAGGTCGCCCCGGATCATCCCAGACTTCTTGTGCCGCACCGCCGCCGGCACCGACACCGCCACGTTCACCGCCATCGCCGCCGCCTGGTACAGGTGCTGGTTATCAAACGATCGCCCGTGAAACAGCAGCGCCATCGCCGGGATCATCAGGATCGACCCCCCCAGCCCAGCCAGCCCGCCCAACAGCCCGGCGAACAGCCCCACGATCAGCAGGGCGGCGGTATCGGCGGCATCGAGCACCATGGCACATCTCAGTGGTAACGGAGGTCTCGGAACTCTGCACGCCAACCCGTCATCCGACATCCCGCTCCCAACAGAATGGATATTCCAAAGGGAGAACCCCTAGCGGTATGGGGGTGATCCGGGCGATCCCATCCCGCCTCGCAGCCCCGATAAACCGAATAAACGGAACCCCTGAGGCGCAAAAACCGCCCCAATCCGAGACGCCGCCTCAACCGGGCGGTATGCTTTCCGAACCATCGGAGGGAAATCCTTGGTTGTAGGACCTTGCCGGAACACCCCCGGCTCAGCGTCCTGAAGTGCGACCGACAATCCGCCTCCCTCCCGGCCCCGCACGCGGGCACCACCCGAGCCGTTCCGGGTGACTCCGACAGTTCCAGACCTGATCGTCCAGATGACCCCCTCATCGAGCCATCCCGGCATCCCTCTGATCGCCCACGCGGCCCGTCGCGCCCGCATGGCCCAGTTGCTCCTGGAAGGGTCGCTCTTCACCCTGGCGGCGGTCTTCGTGGTCATCTCGGCGGTCGGCGCCAAGCGCAACCAGTTCGGCCCGCCGCTGGCCGCCGTCGAAAAGACCGGCGGCGCGGAGGTTTTCGCTCCTTCCGACAGCGGAGCCGCACCCCGCGAGGCCGTCTCCCTCATCGCGGCCTCCAGCCATGCGCCGTCGGACCTTCTCGAGGTCGACGCCGAGCCGGAACCCGATCCGACCGCGCCCGAGACACCCGCTGAACCGAAGTTCGGCATCGGCACCTACCTCCCGGAATCCGGCGCGCCACGCTACTTCGACGGGCGTCCCCTCCGCGTCAAGAAGACCATCTGGATGACCGTCACCGGCTACTCGCCCGATGCCCGCTCCTGCGGCGACTCGGCCGACGGGCGCACCGCCACCAACCACTCGGTCTGGACCAACGCGATGCAACTGGTCGCCGCCGACCCGCGCCTCCTCAAGTACGGGTCCATGGTGAGTGTCCCGGGCTACGCCAACGGCGACGTCGTGCCGGTCCTGGATTGCGGCGGCGCGATCAAGGGTAACCGCCTCGACCTGCTCTACGCCTCCCATGGTGAGGCGCTCCGTTGGGGTGTGAAGCGGGTGAAGGTCACGGTTTGGGAATACGCCGATAACCGCGACTGAGGCCGTTGCGTGTCCCGCCCGCCGGGTTTGGATCGCGCAAAGTTGGGTCGATTCCCCGTTGGACCCGTGGGGGATTCCGATAGACTCCCTCTGGCCGCTGCCGCCGGGCCCCACGACGGGCCCCAGCGCGATCCGTGTTTGCCCAGAGGAGAGCGACGATGATCGATCGGAACCGCCTGATGTTGTCCGCGGTGATTCTCTCCGCGTTGTGCGGGAGCGCGCTCGCAGGCGGCCAGTTCAAGCAGTGGGGGCTAACCGGCGGCGGCGGCTGGAACTTTGGCGAAGGCTGGTTCGTCTACGACGGCAAGAGCCTCGTCCCGACTTCGGCCCCCGGGGCTTCGGACTATGCGCTTTTCGACGCGATCGCCGCCACCGAGCGCCGCGGTGAGTTCTTCGGATACACCGTGACCGTGGAAGCCGACGGGCCGAACGCCCGTGCGTATCAACTCCTCATCGGCGACCCCGTCACCCTGAACTTCGAGGCTGGCCGCGATCTGTTCGTCGGTGCCGGCGGCGTCCGCGTCGGAGAGGACTTCTACGACGACAACGCCCTCACCATCAACGGCGGCACCGTGTGGTCGGCCGGCACCACCATCGTCGGCTTCATCCCCAAGGCTCGCGGCTTCTCCCTGCCGACCTGCTCGCTGCGGCTCACCCCCTCTGGCTCGCTCCTCAGCACCGACGGCACCTGGATCATCCCCGGCAACGTCCTCGATTCCGTCGGCGTCATCGGCGGCGACGTGCTGAACGAGGGCACGATGCGCATGGGCCAGTCCGCCGCCCGCCTCTCCCTCATCGTCGGCGGATACACCCAAGGACCGATCAGCACCAGCGGCTTCGGGTTCGGCGGCGTGCTCGAAGCGGAGATCGCCGGGCCCGGCGGCGCCAACGACCACCTGATTGTCACCGACCAGGCCAACCTGGCCGGCACCCTCTTCGTCAACCTCCTCGACGGTTACCAGCCCGCCGCGGGGGAACTGAACGCGAGCCTGCTGTCGACCGCCGTGCGCAACGGTGCCTTCGAGGTCGTCTACTTCTCGCCAGCCATTCTCACCTCGAGCCGCTTGCGGCTGAACTACACCTTCGACCCGCTCGCGCAGTACCCCTCCGCGGTCACCGTTGTATCCGAAGAGCTGCCGCCGCAGGGTGATTTCGGCGGGCCGCAGGGGTCTTCGAGCCTCAACGGCTCCGCCCTCCGCGCCGCCTCCGCCGACTTCAACGGCGACGGGCTGGTCGATATCGCCGGCGTCACCGGCCCCGCCCCGCAGCGCGGCGCCGGCGCCCTGGCCCTCATCTTCAACTTGGGCGTCGCCCCCGAGGGCAACTGGCTCGGCTTCGGCCCCGCTTCCTACTTCTTCGCCGGCCCCAACCCCGTCGACGTCGCCGCCGGTGATCTCGACAACGACGGCGACAGCGACCTCGCCGTCATCTCCACGGGCGACATCGAGACGCCCCCGGGGCTGCGCATCTTCCTGAACGACGGCGCCGGCAACTTCGAGCAGTTCGGCGCGCCCGCCGACGTCGTCTTCCCCGCCGGCGACGATCCCCGCGGCGTTGCCATCGGCGATTTCGTCGGCGACGGCAGCGGGCTGCTCGACATCGCCATCAGCACGATCGAGAGCGGCGCGGGCCGCATCCTCGTCCTGGCCAACAACGGCCTCGCCCCCGCCCGGTCCTGGCAGGGCGTCTCGGTCTCGTCGTCCAGCGATGCCGGCTCGAACGACCCGGGCGCCGTCACCCCCGGCGGCCTCGACAATCCCAAGGACATCGACGACCTCGGTGTCGCCTCCGGCCTCTCGGTCGACACCTCGGCCATCCGCGTCGCCATCAACACCGGCAACGCCGCCCGCGGCGCCCCGCAGTTCGAAGACGTCCGCACCGTCAACGTCGGCGTCAACCCCCGCAACCTCGCCGTCGGCGACATCGACCGCGACGGCGACGCGGACCTCGTCACCGCCGACTTCGGCTCCGGCACCGTCTCGCTCCTCATCAACGACATCCCGCTCCGCGGCGGCACCGGCTTCCGCGTCCAGCCCCTTCCCGTCGGCGCCGAGCCCGGCGCCATCGTCCTGCTCGACGCCGAGAACGACGGCGACAACGACATCGCCGTCGTCACCCTCAGCGACGACTTCGCCTCCACCGTCGTCCGTCTGCTCCGCAACGACACCCCGACCACCCGCGGCGGCCCCAGCCCGCTGGTCTTCGCACTCGCCGGCATCGTTGGTCAGGGTGAGAACCCCTTCTTCATCCTCCCCGGAGATGTCGACGGCGACGGCGACACCGACATCATCGGATTCACCAACCCGCCCGCCTCCCCCAACCAGCAGGCCACCGCCTTCGTCAACTCCCTCTGCGCCACCGACCTCGACGGCGACGGCTCCACCGGCATGAAGGACCTGTGCATGTTCCTGAGCCGCTTCGGAAACGAGGGCGACCCCGGCATCGCCGGAGACTTCAACGCCGACGGCATCGTCGGCACCGCCGACCTCGTGTCGTTCCTGTCGGCCTTCGGCACGTCCTGCGGACCCATCTGATCGGGCCATGCGGGTTGACGATCAACCGGGCGCCGTCGCGCCGTCAGTGCGGCTGTTCCTCGGCCACAGGGGTCGCCGCGGGAACGGAGCGATCGGCCGCCTGGTCCGCCACGCTCGGGCCCGGCCGCAGTTCCCGAACCAGCCGCGCGATGACCGCCGGCGCCACCAGCGCCGCCGCGATCGCGGTGATCAGCACCGGCAGCCACTTCAGGATTCGAGCGGTCTTCGCCTTCAAGAACGGTTCCTTTGCGCCGCTTGGTTGGCAGCGCCCACGCTCCGGCTGATCGCAGCCCCGCGTGGCCTCGCATCGGTAGTTTGACAGCAGGAATGCAATCGAGGTGCCGACGCGGGCGATTCCGCCGAACTTGGCGGCCCGCTCCCACGTTTGGGCGATTCAAACGTCCGAGATTCTCAGCCGATCCGATCGCGTCCCCCCATGTGCTTCCGCAGCGGCTCCGGGATCGTCACGCTGCCGTCGGCGTTCTGGTGCATCTCCAGGAGCGGGATCAGCACACGCGGGCTGGCCAGGACGGTGTTGTTCAGCGAGTGGCACACCACGGGCTTCCCCGCGGTCGATTCACCCTTGTACCGCATGTTCAGCCGGCGACACTGGTAGTCGTAAAGGCGGCTGGCCGAGTGCGTCTCGCCGTACGCGCCCGTCGGACGCCCGCCCGCGTCCACCTCGCCGCGGCCCGGCATCCACGATTCGATGTCCACCATGTCGGCGTTCTTCACGCCCAGGTCGCCCGTGCAGCACTGGAGCAGGCGGTAGGGCAGCCCCAGCGACTGCAAGAGTTCCTCGACGATCCCGATCATCTTCTTGTGCCACGCGCGGCTCTCGGCCTCGTCCGCCTTGCAGATCACCACCTGCTCGACCTTGTCGAACTGGTGGATGCGGTACAGCCCCGCCGTGTCGCGCCCCGCCGCCCCCGCCTCGCGCCGGAAGCACGTGCTCACCGTGCAGTACTTCAGGGGCAGCAGCGACTCGTCGAGGATCTCGTCCGAGTGCAGCCCCATCAGCCCGACCTCACCCGTCCCGGTGAGGAACAGGTCGTGCGCCTCGCCGCGGGCCTTCTCGTTGATGTGGTACGTCTGCTCCCGCCCCGCCGGGAAGAACCCCGTGCCCACCATGCACTCCTCGCGCACGACGACCGGCACGCTCACCGGCGTGAACCCGTGCCGCTCGGCCATCAGGTCGATCGCGTACCGCAGGACCGCCTGGTGCAGCCGCATCCCGTCCCCGATCAGGACGTACGACCGCGACCCCGCCATCTTCACGCCGCGCTCGAAACTCACCAGCCCCAGTTTCTCGATCAGTTCCAGGTGCGTCCGCGGCTTGAAGCCCCGCTGCGCCTCGAACGACTTCGACGTGTCGAACCCCGCCGGGTTCCAGCGCCGCACCTCCACGTTCCCCTCACTGCCGACGCCCACCGGAACGTCCGGGTCGGGCG
>JAFLCM010000187.1 GCA_017303565.1 Planctomycetota bacterium | reverse complement strand
GCCGGATCGAGCCGATAGTGTTGGACATGACCGACACACCGGAATCCCGCGTCACCCCGCCCGCCCGCTCTCGCAGCGCCGGTGGCGTGGTTCGGACCATCATCGCGTGGGTGCTGCTCATGGCGATCGCCGGGGCGATGGTACTCGGGCACTCCTGGCGCGATCCGGCGGCCTCGGAGGCTGGCACCCCCACGACCGTTGAGACCGTCGATCCCGAGCAAGTCCCCGACGCGATGCTCACGCTGATCGCGCGGTACGTGGTGGGGGTGAAGCCGCTGCTCGGTTCAGGCCCGGCGGCGGGCGGCATCGGTGGTGGTGCCATGGGAGGGCTGGGCGACCTCGGCAAATCGCTGGAAGACGCCGCCCAGACGCCGCTGCAACGACTCCGGGCCGCGATGGTGCTCGGTGAACTCAAGGGCGCGGACGCGGCGCGGGAACGGATCGACACGCTCGTCGCCGGTGGGAAACTCGACGAAGGACTCGCGCGCGACGCCGCCATCGCCCGAGCCGCGCTCGCCGACGCGGACAAGCCGGCTCGCGACCTGATCAGCGCCGAAGACGCCGAGCGCCTGACCAAGCGCCACCACTGGTTCGCCCGAGTGCTCCTGTCGCACGGCCTCGCCAAGACCGACCCGACGCGGATCGACGCCCTG
Organism: Planctomycetota bacterium; assembly: GCA_017303565.1. GTDB lineage: Bacteria > Planctomycetota > Phycisphaerae > Phycisphaerales > UBA1924 > JAFLCM01. The sequence goes on along the minus strand of JAFLCM010000187.1, from coordinate 4,882 downwards.
GCGTCCGCCGCCCGAGCGGTGAAGGTCCTCTTCACGGGCCTCGCTGTGGCGGCGATCGGGTTCTTCGTCGGCTTCGTGCTCGGCGGCATCGGCCTTTTCATGCTGCTGTCGCGCTCGCTGCGCCCAGCCTTCCGCCCTCTGCGCGAGGTCACCCTCGGCCAGAACGCTTCGCTGCTGGAATCGCTGGTGATTTTCCTCGTCCTCCTCACCGGCGTCGGGCTGGCCTCGCACCTGATCGAGGACCGCCTCGGCGTCGACGTGCAGGTGTGGATGCTGTGGCTGGCGCTGGGCGCCGCGGCGTGGCCACTGCTGTGGCGCGTCCGCGCCCCCGATCTGCGCCGCGCCCTCGGCTGGCATTCGGGCAAGGGCGTGCTCCGCGAGGTCGGCGCGGGCATCGTCGGATATCTCGGCGGGCTCCCCATCGTCGCCCTCGGCCTGGGCACCACGATCGTTCTGATCATCGTCACCGGCTCCCGGCCCTCGCACCCGGTGGTGGAACAGGCCGCGGCCGGCGGCGGCTGGTGGGAGGCCGCGAAACTCATGATCCTCGCCACCCTCTGGGCCCCGATCTGCGAAGAAACGCTCTTCCGCGGCGCCGCCTACACCCACTGCCGGCGCTGGATGCACCCCTTGCTCAGCACCGCGATCGTCGCGTTCATCTTCGCCGCCATCCACCCGCAGGGCTGGGCGGTCGTGCCCGCCCTCATGAGCCTCGCGGTGGTGTTCGGCCTGATCCGCGAGTGGCGCGGCTCGCTCATCGCGTGCGTCACCGCCCACGCGCTGCAGAACGCTTTCGTGATGACGCTGAACCTGCTGCTGCTCCGCGGCTGACCCAATTGAGACCATGGTCTCAGTTGGTACACTCCGCGCCATGCCCCCCGCCAAGCCCAAGCCGGCGTCCGGCCCGCCCATCGAGACTTCCCGCACCGCCGACGCGCTCCCCGGCCCGGAGGTCTTCGAGCCCTTGTGCGCCGTCTTCCGGCGTTACCTCAAGGGCGTGGGCCAGAAGTACACCCCCGAGCGGGCCCAGGTGCTCGACGTCCTGCTCGAGTTCGACGAGATTTTCCAGGCCGATCAGCTGCTCGAACGCTCCAAGTCCAAGGGCTACCCGGTCAGCAAGGCCACGCTCTACCGCACGATCAAGCTGCTCCAGGAAGCCGGGATCATCCAGCAGGTGCTGTTCGAGTCCGAGCACGCGCACTACCAGCTCGCCTACGGGCGGCGTCCCCGCGACCTCGTCATCCGCGTCGACACGCACCAGGTGCTGCAGATCGAGGTTCCGGAACTCGTCGAACTGCGCGAGGCCATCTGCCGCCGGCTCGGCCTCAAGCCGCAGGGGCACCGCTTCCAGATCTTCGCGACCGGCAGCGCCGGGGCACGTTGACCCGTCACCCGGAAGAAGCGCTCACTCGCACACGTTTCCGAACCGCCCGATGAAGAACACCAGGTCGGGCGTGCTGACGATCCCGTCGCCGTTGAAGTCGCCCTCGATGCACGCCGAGCCGCTCGACCCGAAGCGTCCGATGAAACGGACGAGGTCGGGTGTGCTCACGATGCCGTCCGCGTTGAGGTCGGCGGGGCAACCGGGGGGGATGACCGAGTCGTTCCAGAAGCCGGGCTGCACGCCCACGCCCGTGCCGCTCAGCGCCGGCGCGGCGTCCCACTGACCGATCGTCCCCGTGATGGACAGGCAACCGCTGGAAGACGTGCCGCCGCCGCCGTCGATCGTGTGCCAGTCGATGGCGACCTGCGCCGAAGCGGCAACGCTCGCGGTCAGGGCGGAAACGATGGAAACAAGCACGGCGCGTCGGTGCTGCATGGATACCTCTGAGGTCAGTATGTCACGGAACCGGCCCGCGTCATGCGACAACCCGGGTCAAGCGACAATTCTTTGGGGGGCGACCAGTTTCAGGGGGATCGACCAGTATCACCGGCTATCGGGCATTGAACCCCCCGACAGCCCCGTCGCCGCGGATGGGCGAGAGTCCCGGGGCCGATGCGAACCTTCACGGGTGGCTAACGGGACTCGAACCCGCGACAACCGGGACCACAACCCGGTGCTCTGCCAACTGAGCTATAGCCACCATCAATCGTGCAAGACCGCTCCCGCCTTGCGGCGGACATTGCGGACCGCCGAAGCCTACGCGCCGCGCGCGCGAGCGTCAATTCTGATCGGTAAACCGCTTTACGCATCGCCGCCAACCCTCGCGTCCCGCCGGGCCAGTGGTACGATTTCCCCTCCCCCGCCGATACTCGATTCTCGCGGGGATTCCGCCGGCGACCACGCCGCGGAAGTCGCCTTCGTTCCAGCGTCCGATCTCGCATCGCTCCCCAGACTTCGACCCGGCGCGCAACGCCCGCCGAGCCCACAGAGAGACAGGAGACCTCGCCATGACCGCCCTCGCCAACGCCCCCATGGTCAACCTCACCGGTTCCGCCGGCGGTCCGCAGGTCCACCGCAATCTCGCCCCCGCCCGCCTCGTCGAGATGGCCCTCGCCCGCGGCGAAGGCCAGCTCGCGGCCAACGGCGGCTTCGTCGCCCTCACCGGCGACCGCACCGGTCGCTCCCCCAAGGACAAGTACCTCGAGGACACCGCCGAGGTCCACGCCAAGATCGGCTGGGGCGGCTTCAACTCGCCCATCACGACCGAGAACTTCGACCACGTCCTCAAGATCGCCACCGACCACCTGAACGCCCGCAAGGACCTGTTCGTCTTCGAGGGCTTCGTCGGCGCCGATCCCTCGCACCGACTGCACGCCCGCGTCGTCACCGAGCAGGCCTGGCACAGCCTCTTCATCCGCACGCTGTTCATCCCGCAGGACTCCGCCGCCGCAGGCAAGGGCGCCACCTGGAAGGCCGAGGGCGGCTGGACCATCCTCAACGCCGGCAAGCGACGCCTCACCGCCGAGGAGCAGGCGAAACTCGGCGTCAAGAGCCCCGTCATCATCGTCCAGTCACTCACCCGCAAGCTGGTCGTCATCGTCGGCAGCGAGTACGCCGGCGAGATGAAGAAGTCGCTCTTCTACGCCATGAACTTCGACATGCCCGAGGTCGGCGTGTTCCCCATGCACTGCTCGGCCAACGTCGACAAGAAGGACCCGACGAACGTCGCGCTGTTCTTCGGCCTTTCCGGCACCGGCAAGACCACCCTCTCCGCCGACCCCAACCGCGCCCTCATCGGCGACGATGAGCACGGCTGGACCGACACCGGCGTCTTCAACTTCGAGGGCGGCTGCTACGCCAAGTGCATCAAACTCACCCGCGAGGGCGAGCCGCAGATCTGGGACGCCATCAAGTTCGGCAGCGTCCTCGAGAACCTCGAGATCGACCCCGTCTCTCGCGTCCCCAACTTCGACAGCCAGAAGTACACCGAAAACACCCGCGCCACCTACCCACTGGACTACATCCCCGGCGCCATCATCCCCTCGATGGCAGGCCACCCCAAGAACGTCATCTTCCTCACCGCCGACGCGTACGGTGTGCTGCCCCCCGTGAGCAAACTCACCCGCGAGCAGGCGATGTACTACTTCATCAACGGCTACACCAGCAAACTCGCGGGCACCGAGGCCGGCGTCACCGAGCCGCAGCCCAACTTCTCCGCCTGCTTCGGCGCTCCCTTCCTCCCTCGCCCCGCGAAGGACTACGCCGACATGCTCGCCAAGAAGGTCGCCGCCCACAACGCCGACGTCTGGCTCCTCAACACCGGCTGGACCGGCGGCCCCTACGGCACCGGCACCCGCTTCAAACTCGCCTACACCCGCGCGTTCGTCTCCGCCATCCTCAACGGCACCCTCCGCAACGCCAAGTGCACCCCGGACCCCGTCTTCGGCCTGCCCATCCCCGAGAAGGTCGACGGCGTCCCCAGCGAAGTCCTGCACCCCCGCAACACCTGGAAAGACGGCGCGGCGTACGACGCCAAGGCCAAGGAACTCGCCAAGAAGTTCCGCGACAACGACAAGAAGTTCGACATGCCCGACGCCGTGCGCAACGCCGGGCCGAAAGGGTAAGCGTCGCGCTCTCCTGGTGGCACCGGTCTCCGACCGGTGCTGAGAGAGGTGCGCGATTCACCGGGGCGCATCCTCGCGCTCGAGCGAGCCTGCGCGTCACCCGGACGCCTCAGCGACCACCACCCGCGGGCCCGCCAAACCCGCCCCCACAGACCTCAAACAGCGGTACCGCAACCGCGTGCCGCTCACCAACTTCCGAGAAACCACTGGACGCCGCCCCATTTCGGGTGCATGGTTGGTCCGATTACATCCGTGACGGGCCCTTCGAGGCGAAAGCCGCGCGGGGACGCTCAGGGGTGGCCGGTCAGACGCTGACCGGTTCCGCACAGAGGCAGATGCCGGGCCCACCCCGGCGGCAGGAGAGTGTCACCATGTTGAATCGCTCCGTGATCGTCGCGGGTATCGCTGTCGCTGCGCTTTCGAGCGTGTCCTCGGGCGCCATCCTCGTCTACAACACCACGCTCAGCGGCCCCGCCGAGGCACCCCCGAACGCCTCCCCCGGCACCGGCACCGTCACCGTCACGGTGGACACCACCCTGAACACCATGCGGGTGGAGGCCAGCTTCTCCGGGCTGATCGGCAACGTCACCGTCTGCCACATCCACGCTTCGCTGTTGATGACCCCCTTCACGGGCACCGCCGGCGTCGCCACCCCGACCCCGACCTTCCCGGGCTTCCCCGCCGGCGTCACCGCGGGGTCCTACGACCAGACCTTCGACATGTCCCTCGTGTCGTCCTACAACGGCGCGTTCATCACGGCCAACGGCGGCACCCCCCTCACCGCTTTCGCCGCCCTCCTCGACACCCTCGACGACGGCCGCGCCTATTTCAACCTGCACACCAGCGCGTTTACCGGCGGCGAGATCCGCGGCTT
>JAFLCM010000186.1 GCA_017303565.1 Planctomycetota bacterium | reverse complement strand
GCGGCGGTGGCGGTCGCGTTGCTCTTGCGGTCGCAGGCCGGCCACGGCGACGCGACGAGCACGGGCGCCAAGGTCGTTCGTGCCACGATCATGCCGCCCAAGGGGCTGACGTACAAACTCGGCGACCGCTCGATCGCGCTTTCGCCCGACGGCTCGCAGGTCGCGATGTGCCTTCGGCCCGAGCAGGACGTCGCCGTCCGGCATCTCTATCTGCGCGACATCGCGCGGCTTGAGTTCCGGCAACTCGCGGGCACCCTCGGGGCGATCTATCCGTTCTGGTCGCCCGACGGCAAGTCGATCGGCTTCTTCGCCGACGGCAAACTCAAGCGGATCGATCTGTCCTCGGGGATCGTGCGGGTGATCTGCGACGCGACGCTGGGCCGCGGCGCTTCGTGGGGCAGCAAGGGCACGATCGTGTTCGCGCCCAGCAGCATCGGCGGGCTGTGGTCCGTGAGCGATTCGGGTGGAACGCCGACGCAGATCACCGAACCCACGAGCATCGACGAGGGCCATCGCCTGCCGTGCGTGCTCCCGGACGGGGAGAAGTTCCTCTATTTCAGTTTCGGTGGTGACGTTCGCGGGGTCTTCGCGTTCGATCCCAGCACGAAGTCGTCCAAGTTGGTGATGGCCAGCGAAGCCGAAGGCGTCTATGTCGAGCCGGGGCTGCTGGCGTTCCAGCGTGACAACACGCTGATGGTCCAGCCCTTCGACCCGCAGCGCCTCGAACTTTCGGGGACCGCCAGGCCGATCGCGCCGGGTGTCCATTACAACTGGATCAGGCAGTTCATCAACTTGGGGATGAACAAGGACGGCACGCTGGTCTACCACCCGCTCGTGCCCGCACGCCGGTTCCGTTTCGAGTGGGTGAGCAAGGACGGCATGTCCACGCCGATCGGGATCGCGCCGCAGGCCATGTCGCCCCTGTTCGCCTCGTTGACGCTCGCACCGGACGGGCGAAGGGCTGTGGCATCGGTTTACAGCGACCAGGTCAGGTCGTCGCTGGTGATGCTCGACCTGGAACGCGGCACGCAGACGCCCATCGGCGATCCGCGATGGTTCGGCGCGATCCACGCCCACTGGAGCGAGAGCACCAAGAGCATCCTGTGCCTGGCTTCGATGGGCGCGCGCAACGGCATCTGGAGCATCCCGCTCACCGGCAACGACCCGCCCCGCGAACTCCTGAGCAAATCTCGGTTCGACCCGTATCCCGCTTCCGTCACAGCGGACGGCAAGACGCTGATCTACATGCTTCACAACCGCGAGCAGAACGTGTCGGACGTGATGGCGCTCTCGCTCGAGAAGGACGCACAGCCCACCGCGATCCTCGCGGACCCCGACAAGAGAGAGGGCCACCCGCGGCTGTCTCCGTCGGGGAACGTCATGGCGTACATCGAGAACCTGGGACTCTGGGGCAGCGGGACGCTCAGGGTGGTCTCGTTCCCATCGATCTCGACACCCGTGACGGTTTCCGTGACCGAGAGCAGTTCGTCCTTTGGCTGGCTGGGTGAGAACGAGATCGCCTGGATCGACGCGTCGAGAAAAGGGTGGTCGGCGACGATCACGCTCAAGGACGGCGCGCTCGACGCGGGGATTCCCAAACCGCTGTTCGGCGGCAGGCCGCTCGAGGAGTTGGCGCAGATCGTCGCCATCGATGGGCCGCGCGAGCGGTTCCTGAAGGTCGTCGAGGTCGAGCGGGACCCGGAACCCGGACTGATCTATGTCAGCGATTGGCGACAGGACGCGCCGGACATGCCGACCGCAACCAAGTAAGAGATGCCCGGAGAGATTCAACACCCCCCACCCGCCCGCACCATGCAGCAACCATCGTCCATAGGCCCCTACCAGATCATCCGCGAGCTCGGGCGCGGCGGCATGGGCGTGGTCCATCTCGCGCGGGATTCGCGCCTCGACCGCGAGGTCGCGATCAAGGGCATCCCCGAGGCGATGCAGGCCGATGCCGACCGCCTGGCCCGATTCCAGCGCGAGGCGAAGGTGCTGGCGTCGTTGAATCATCCCAACATCGGCGCGATCCACGGGCTGGAAGAGGTGGGTGGGCGGCAGTACCTCGTGCTCGAGTACATCGAGGGCGAGACCCTCGCCGAGCGGCTGATTCAGGGCTCGATCCCTGTGGATGAAGCGCTGGGCCTGGCGCGGCAGATCGCCGAGGCGCTGGAGGCGGCGCACGAAAAAGGCGTGGTCCACCGCGACCTCAAGCCCGGCAACGTGATGGTCACGCCCGATGGTGTGGCGAAAGTGCTGGACTTCGGCCTCGCCCGCACGGCGGAGAATCCATCCTCCACGGCCAACTTCTCCCCGTCGCTGGCCGACTCGCCGACGATCACCACTCCCCCGGCACGCGCAAAGCCGGTGCACAGCCCCACCATCCCCGGCGTGATCATGGGGAGCGCGGGGTATATGTCGCCCGAGCAGGCTCGCGGCAAGCCGGTTGACAAGCGCTCCGACATCTTCTCATTCGGGTGTGTGCTGTTCGAGATGCTGACGGGCGAGATGCCCTTTCGAGGAGAAACCGCCGCGGACGCCGTGGGCGCGACGCTGCACAAGGAGGTCGATCTCCGGCGGCTGCCCCGCGGCACGCCGCCGACCGTGCGGCTGTTGCTCTCGCGCTGCCTGGCGAAGAGCCGCTCGGACCGGCTGCACGACATCGGCGATGCGCGGCTGGAGATCGCGCAGGCGATCAGCGATCCGACGGGCACGGCCCTGGGGCTTGATCGTGTCGAGGCGGGGCCGCGCCGAATCGGTGCGGGCACGGCGCTCGGCGTCATGATCGCGGCGGTAGCGGTTGCGGGTGGCACATTCCCCCTGTGGTCCTCGCGTGTGGGCCTGAGCCCGACGGCGCCGACAGTCCCGAGGCAGGTGGTGCGGTTCGGCATCGAACCGCCGCCGGGGTACACGCTCCCTCCGCTCGTCCCTAACGGCTCGGCGATCGCGATCAGCCCCGCCGGGGATCGGTTCGTGTTTGTGGTCGTGGCGGAGAACAAGTCCTTCCTGTGCGTCCGCGACGTGGCCGACTCCCAGTCCCGCGTGCTGCCCAACACCGAGGGCTGCGGCAGCCCGTTCTTCTCGCCAGACGGCAAGTGGCTGGGCTATCTCTCGAACGGCCGCCTGATGAAGATGCCCGCAGCGGGCGGACCCGCGCTGTCGCTGTGCGAGGTCGGCAACTCGCTCGCGTTCGCATGGCTCGACACCGGCGTGATCGTGTGGGGTGCGGGGCCGAAGGGCCTGTGGCGCGTGAGCGCCGACGGCGGCAAGCCCGACAACTTCGCGCCGTCGGGTGTGAACGCGAAGGTGCTCGAGCCCGGGCTCAAGGTGCTGGGGCTGGACGTGCCCGTCGCGGTGCCCGGCGCGGACTACGTCCTGTCGAGCGGTTGGACGGCGTTCACCACCGAGGACTACCGGCTGTTTGCGGTCTCACTGAAGGACGGGACGATCCGAACCGTGCTGCGCTCCGTGACCGAGCCGCGGCTCATCGCGCCCGACCGCCTGCTCTTCCTGCGTGGGACGACCGCGATGACCGTGGGGCTTGACGCCGCCAAGGGCGAGATTGTTGGCGAGCCGGCGGTCGCCCTGGAGGGCGTCCGCACCGACTCATGGATGGACACGGGGTACATCGGGGCTTCACAGGGCGGCGCGTTCGCCTGGGTGCCGGGCGGACGATTCGGCGCCGGCAGGCGGCTCGTCCGGGTCGATGAGGCCGGCAAGACTACGCCCATCACCGATTCGACCGACAACTTCCATCGGGTGCCGGCGGTTTCACCCGACGGGCGGCGCGCCGTTGTCACGACGCTCCGAAGCAAGGTCGAGTTGTGGGTGCTGGACCTTGAACGCGGGTCGATGTCGCTTCTCCCGACCGGTTCCGAGGTGTATTCGCCCATCTGGTCGAACGACGGATCGTCGATCCTGCACGAGCAGCCCGCCGCCGATGGCTCCGACGCGCTGGTGAAGCGTCCGTGGGTCGGCGGTGATCCGAAGACCCTGCCCGGCACGACAAACGGCTTCTGGAATCCGCAGCAGGAGACCCCCGACGGCACGGCGCTTCTGATCAAGTCGGACATCTTCGAGGACGTCAACAAGAAGCCGCTCATCGCCCTGTACGACTACGCCCAGGCATCGATCACGACCATCCGAGGCGGGGTCAGCAGCGCCTGGGGAGGGCGCGTCTCGCCCGACGGCAAGTGGCTCGCCTATGCCAGCGACGAATCCGGAAAGCCCGAGGTGTATCTTGGCCCGCTCCGCGCCGCCGGGCCGAATCTGCAGGTGTCGAACAACGGCGGCTTCCTGCCGCAGTTCTCCCGGGACGGCAAGCGGCTGTTCTTTCTTGACGCGCTCGACAACCTGATGGCAGTTTCCATAGACACCTCGGGCCCGGAGCCGCGCGTTTCGGCGCCAACAAAACTGTTCAGCACCGATGAGGGCAACCTCATCCTGGGTGCTTCGTGCGTGCTGCCCGATGGCGGGTTCCTCATGATCGAGAGAGCGGCGTGGGAGAAGGAGCCGCCGGCGATCCAGGTGATTCTCAACTGGGACGACGAACTCGCCCGCCTCAACTCCGCAGGAGCCTCACGATGACCGTTGGCCAGGACGCCATGACGCCGGGAACTCGGATCGGCCCCTACCAGATCATCCGCGAGCTCGGGCGCGGCGGCATGGGCGTGGTCTGTCTGGCCCGCGACTCCCGCCTCGACCGCGAGGTGGCGATCAAGGGGCTGCCCGAGGCGCTCGTCAACGACCCCGACCGCCTGGCCCGATTCCAGCGCGAGGCGAAGGTGCTGGCGTCGTTGAATCATCCCAACATCGGCGCGATCCACGGGCTGGAAGAAGCGGGCGGGCGGCAGTACCTCGTGCTCGAGTACATCGACGGCGAGACGCTCGCGGAGCGGCTGACGCGCGGGCCGGTCCCGCTCGATGAATCGCTGCTGATCGCAAGGCAGATCGCCGAGGCGCTGGAGGCGGCGCACGACAAGGGCGTGATCCATCGTGACCTGAAGCCCGGCAATGTGATGGTCACGCCCGAGGGGGCGGCGAAGGTGCTGGACTTCGGGCTGGCTCGCACCGCCGACGGGCCGGTCTCGTCGACCACGCACGCCCAGGCGATCGCGGATTCGCCCACGATCACCACGCCGCCGGCGCGGGGCAAGCCGGTGCACAGCCCCACGGTCCCCGGCGTGATCATGGGCAGCGCCGGCTACATGAGCCCGGAGCAGGCCCGGGGCAAGCCGGTCGACCGGCGCTCGGACATCTTTTCCTTCGGCTGCGTGCTGTTCGAGATGCTCAGCGGCGAGCAGCCCTTCGGCGGTGAGACGACCACCGACGCGCTGGGCGCGATCCTGCACCGCGAGCCGGACTGGAAGCAGTTGCCCCCGACCACGCCGCCGCGGGTTCGGGAACTGCTCTCGAACTGTCTGGCGAAGGACCGGCGGAACCGGCTGCACGGCGCCGTGCTGCCGCTCGGCGTGATCGGCTACAAGAGCTACACGACCAGCCGCGAGGCCGCGCGCTTCTGGGTCCATCTGTTCGACGCCA
>JAFLCM010000185.1 GCA_017303565.1 Planctomycetota bacterium | reverse complement strand
CCGAGGCGTGCGCATCGCCCGGGTTCAACCTCACCGTCCGGATCTTCTCGTCTCCCACGGCGCTCACGTACTGCACGATCCGGTCGCGCGGGCCCGCGAACGCGATCGACATCAGCCGCGCCACCGAGTCGCTGTCGCGGGCGGCGTCGAACGCGTCCAGTCTGACCGGGGCGGGTGTGGTCATGGTCAGCGTTGTACCCGCGATCCGCGGACAGGTCGCGGCGATCCCGCCCTCTCCCGGTAGACTGAACCCCGGGCCCCGCTCGCCCCTTCAGGAGTTCCCGCATGTTCCACCGTGCCCTCGGGCCGCTTGTCCTCTGCCCCTTCGCCCTCGCCTCCGTGCTGCTCAACTCGCCCCTTGCCCTCGGGCAGGGATCGACTCCCGAGGCCGCCGCCGAGGCGAACAAGCCCGCCGAGAAGGAAACGGCCACGGACGCCGCCTGGGACGTGGACCATCCTCAAGGCCTGACCGCCGAGCGCGAGGCCGCCATCGACACCGACGAGGGCACCTGGATCAACCTCGACGTCTCGCCCGACGGCTCCACCATCGTCTTCGATTTCCTCGGCGACCTTTACACCATCCCGATCGCCGGCGGAGAGGCCAAGCGGCTGACCAGCGGCCTCTCGTGGGACATGCAGCCCCGCTTCAGCCCCGACGGCCAGCGCATCGCGTTCACCTCCGACCGCGCGCCCACCAACGGCGACAACATCTGGACCATCAGGGCCGACGGCTCCGACCCCAAACGGATCACCAAGGAGAAGTTCCGCCTCGTCTGCAACCCCGACTGGACGCCCGACGGCACGTCCATCGTCGCCCGCAAGCACTTCACCTCGCGCCGCTCGCTCGGCGCGGGAGAGATGTGGCTCTACCACGCCTCCGGCAACTCCGGGTCGATGGACGGCCTGCAGCTCACCACCCGTCCCACCGAGCAGAAGGACGTGAACGAGCCGGTGTTCTCCCCCGACGGGAAGTACCTGTACTACTCGCTCGACGCCACCCCCGGCGGGGAGTTTGAGTACAACAAAGACTCCAACACCGAGATCTACTGCGTCGACCGCCTCGATCTCTCCAAGGGTGAGACCGTCCGTCTCGTCTCCGGCCCCGGCGGCGCGGTCCGCCCCACCCCCAGCCCCGACGGCAAGCGACTCGCCTTCGTCCGGCGCATCCGAGAGAAGACCGCGCTCTTCGTCATGGACCTGAGCAGCCAGCGCGTCCGCCCCGTCTACGACCAGCTCGAACGCGACATGCAGGAAGCGTGGGCGATCCACGGCGTGTACCCCGGCTTCTCCTGGACCCCCGACAGCAAGTCGATCGTCTTCTCCGCCAAGGGCAAGATCCGCAGGATCGACGCCGACGCCGCCTTCACCCCCGGCAGCGACGCCGCCGCCACCGTCATCCCCTTCCGCGTGAAGGACACCCGCACGGTGCACGAGGCGCTGCGGTTCCCCATCGAGGTCGCGCCCGACGAGTTCCCCGTGCGTGTGCTCCGCTGGGTCGAGGTTTCGCCCAAGGGCGACAGGGTGGTCTTCCAAGCGCTGGGCCGCCTGTACGTCCGCGACCTGCCCGACGGCAAGGCCGTGCCGCTCACGAAGGCAGAAGGCCGCCTCGAACACTTCCCCGCCTGGTCACGCGACGGCTCGAAGATCGCCTTCACCACCTGGGACGACGAGAAACTCGCGGAGGTCCGCGTGCTCGACGCCGCCACCGGCGCGGAGACCGTCATCACCACCGAGCCGGGGCACTACGTGCACCCCACGTTTTCGCCCGACGGCTCGAAGGTCGTCTTCGGCAAGGTCTCCGGCGGGTTCATCACCGACCCCTCATGGTCCGATGAGCCCGGCGTGTACTGGGCGCCCGCCTCGGGCGGCGCGGCCCCGAAGCGCATCACCACCAAGGGCACCCAGCCGCAGTTCGGCGCGGACAACGACCGCGTGTTCCTCATGACCGTCGCCAGCGAGAAGGACCGCGACCGGCGCTCGCTCATCAGCATGAACCTCGACTCCACCGAGGAGCGCACCCATTTCGTCAGCGAGAACGCCACGCAGTACGCCGTCAGCCACGACGGCAAGTGGTGCGCCTTCACCGAGCGGTTCAACGTCTACATCACCCCGATGGTCGGCACCGGGCGCTCCGTGGACATCGGGCCCAAGTCCTCGGCCTTCCCGCTCGCGAAGGTCAGCAAGGACGCGGGCGAGAACCTGCACTGGACCGGCGGCCCGGGCGACGCCGCGCGGCTCCACTGGTCGCTCGGGCCGACGCTCTCGACCGTCAGCGTGAAGGACGCCTTCGCGTTCCTGCAGGGGCAGGCCCCGGAGAAGCCCGCCGACGCCGCGACCACCACCGACCTCGGCTGGAAGCACCCGTCGGCGAAGCCGGGCGGCTCGATCGCGCTGGTCCACGCCCGCGTGCTCACGATGAAGGGCGACGAGGCCCTCGACAACCACACCGTCATCGTGCAGGGCAATCGGATCGTCGCCGTCGTGCCGGACCAGTCGAACATGGTGGCCAACGTCCGCCCGATCGCGGACGTGATCATCGACTGCACCGGCATGACCGTCATGCCCGGTTTCGTCGACGTCCACGCCCACGGGCCGCAGGGCACGCAGCACGGCGTGATCCCCCGCGCCAACTGGGGCCGCTACGCCGACCTCGCGTTCGGCGTCACCACCGTTCACGACCCCAGCAACGACACCAACACCATCTTCGCCGCCAGCGAGATGCAGAAGGCCGGGCTGATCGTCGCGCCGCGCACCTACTCCACCGGCACCATCCTCTACGGCGCGGCGGGGTCGTTCAAGGCCGAGATCGACTCGCTCGACGACGCCCGGTTCCACCTGCGGCGCATGCAGGCGGTGGGGGCCTTCACCGTCAAGAGCTACAACCAGCCGCGCCGCGACCAGCGTCAGCAGGTCCTCGCCGCCGCCAAGGAACTCGGCATGATGGTCGTCCCCGAGGGCGGCAGCACCCACACCCACAACTTCACCATGGTCGCCGACGGGCACACCGGCGTCGAGCACACGCTTCCCCTCGAGGTGATCTACAAGGACGTCACCCAGTTCTGGAAGCCCTCGGGCGTCGGCTACACGCCCACGATGGGCGTGGGCTACGGCGGCATCTCCGGCGAGAACTACTGGTACGACACCACCGACGTCTGGCGCGACCAGCGCCTCATGAACTTCACGCCCCGCTTCGTCGTCGAGCCGCGCTCGGTCCGCCGCACCAAGGCCCCCACCGAGGACTACAACCACTTCGCGCTCGCCCGCATCTGCAAGGCCCTCAACGACATCGGGATCGGGGTCAACATCGGCGCCCACGGCCAGCTCGCGGGCCTCGCCGCCCACTGGGAGACCTGGATGCTCGCCCAGGGCGGCATGACCAACTTCGAGTGCCTCCGCGCCGCCACCATCAACGGCGCCCGCTACATCGGCCTGGACAAGGACATCGGCACCGTCGAGGCGGGCAAGCTCGCCGACCTCATCATCCTCGCCGCCGACCCCTCGAAGGACATCCGCGGCACCGCGACGATCAGGCAGGTCATGCTCAACGGCCGGCTGTACGACTCGATGACGATGGCCCAGGTGCAGCCGACTCCGACGCCCGGCCCCAGGTGGTTCTTCCAGAACGCCAGCGCCGGTCGCGGCATCCAGGCCTGGACCATGCAGTGCGCCGGTTGCGGCCACTGCGGCGCCGGCTGCGTCGATAAGCCCTGGGACGAGAGCGGCTATCGGTGAAGCGACTTCGACCACAGAGGGCACGGAGAGCGCAGAGAGATTTCCTGGTTCGGAGACAGAAGTCTGAATCGGGTTCCCGTCTTCTCTCCGTGTTCTCTGTGCCCTCTGTGGTTCACTCGAGCTCCTACCGCTCGGGCTCGAGCACCAGCAGCGAGCGGTCGGGGCCGGGCGAGAGGGGCGCCGGGTCGCCGTTGACCCAGGCCGCCTGCTGATCTCGGTAGTGGGGGCTGAGCGGGTGCCCGCTGTTGCCGCAGGGCAGTTGGCAGACGCCGGCCTCCTCGCGTCCTGGCGCGACGACGAGGCGCTGGCTGGCGCCGAACTCCGCCGTCTGAGCCCGCACGCTCAACCCGTCGCCGGGCAACGGGTCGCGGGGCATGTTGATCGCGGCGTCGAGGCCCGGAAGCCACTTCAGCGCCGCGTACAGCGGGTGCTCGATGCCGGCGCGGTTGACCTCGCCCCACGTGGTGTCCAGCCCGCGGCGGGGGCCCTTGGTCTTCAGCGCCTCGACCGCGTCTTCGAGCGCCGCCACGCACACCTCGTCCCAGTCCTTCGCTCCGGGGGGCAGCAGGCGGGCCGGGCGCTCCTCGAGGAGCCGCCGCAGCGGCTCCTCGTCGTTGAACCACGAGTAGCGGAACTTCGGGTCCAGGCGCACGCACGGCTCGATGAGCGCCGCGAACGCCTTGTTCCGCAGCGCGGCCCTGAACTGCCTCAGCAGCGCGAAGCCCCGCTGGTCGGCGTCCGCCGTGCCGTTCCAGGAATCCAGCGCCTCTCTCGCCTTCTCCCGGTCACCCGCGTCTTTCAGCCCGGCGCACGCCTTCTTCGCGAGGTCGCGGTAAGGGGCCATCTGCCCGCGCTCGGTGTCGAGCTGGATCTTGAGAAGGTCGCGCTCGGTCAGCGGTGACGCCGTCGAGAGCAGCGCGGCGGTCCGCGCCGCCCGCGAGGGGTTGGCCCAGGCGCGCCCGAACGCGCGGGCCTTCTCCGGCGCGAGCGTGCGGTTGTTCGCCGTCACGAGGAACCCCGACGCCGGGTCGATCACCCTCGGGCGCTGCGCCTCGTCGAGCCAGCCCTTCCAACCCACGCCCGGCGTGGCCCACGACACCGGGAACGAGCCGTCGAAGCCCTCCCGCACCGGGACCGAGCCCGACACCACCCACGCGATCCGCCCCGAGGCGGCGGCGATCATCACATTCTGCGGCGGGCCGCACCACGACGCCGCGACGTCGACCGCGCGCTCGATCGTCGTCGCCGTCGCCATGTCGAGGATGTTTAGGTTCGTCCGGTCGGTGTCGTGCGCGATCCAGCGGGCGACCAACGGGCGTCCCAGCGCGTCGGTGCGCGACACCGGCCCCCATCGCGTGGTGCGCATCTCCAGGCGCTGGAACGACCCGTCGCGCAGGTCGATCTGCTCCACCAGACGCCCGAACTCCTCCGTCTCTCCCGGCGCGACCACGTAGCGTTCCGGGTTCGTTGGATCGGTCTCGACGAGCACCCAGTCCTCGAAGTCGCCCTCGACGTTGGTGAATCCCCACGCCACGCTCCCGTTCGTGCCCGCGACGATCATCGGCACGCCCGGGAGCGAGAGGCCCTCGACGCGCCCGCCCGTCCACAAGAGACGGCAGCGGTGCCACACCGCCGGCACCTTCAGCGGCAGGTGCATGTCGTTCGCGAGGATCGCCGGCCCGCCGGGGACGCCCGTGCGCGCCCCGCTGATCACGAACGCGTTCGAGCCGAGCGCCAGCGGCTCGGGCAGCGGATCGGACGCCGGTGCGGCGGTGGTGCTCGGCGCTTGCGGAGCGCCCGCCTGTGGCGGGATCG
>JAFLCM010000184.1 GCA_017303565.1 Planctomycetota bacterium | reverse complement strand
GCTCCCTGGCGCTGCTGGGCTGGCTGCCCCTGGCGGGGGTGGTGGCGGCGAGCGTGCTGCTGCCGCAGTCCTCCATCGAGCCGCGGCTGTGGGTGTGGGGCGCGGGGGTGGCGGGCGCGCTGTGGCTGGCCCTGCTCTTCAAGCACGTGGTCTTCGACCGCTGGCGGATGGGCCGCCTGGCGCGCAAGGTGGTCAAGCAGGTGCGGGCCGTACCCCGCGACACCGAGGCGCTCGCGGCGGCTCTCAACATGGTGCCCCCCTCCATCCGAGAGGCGTCGGCGCTCCCGCTCGACGACTCCGAGGAGACGCGCTACGCCATGTTCGGGCGCTTGGTCCGCGCCCTCGCGAAACTCGGCTCTACCGGCCTCGTGGTCATCATCGATCGCGTGGACGAGCCGACGCTGGTCTCGGGCGACCCTCAGAAAATGCGCGCCGTCGTCTGGCCCATGCTCAACAACAAGTTCCTCCAGCAGCCCGGCGTCGGCGTGAAGATGCTGCTTCCGATCGAACTCAAGCACGAGCTGTTCCGCGAGAGTCAGGCGTTCTTCCAGGAGGCCCGCCTCGACAAGCAACACATGATCGAGCGCCTCAACTGGACCGGCCCCTCGCTCTACGACCTCTGCGACGCGCGCCTCAAGGCGTGCCTCGCCCCGGGCGCCAGCCCCGTCGGCTTGGGCGACCTCTTCGACACCGAAGTGACACGCAAGGACGTCGTGGACTCGCTCGAGCAGATGCACCAGCCCCGCGACGCCTTCAAGTTCCTCTACCAGTGCATCAGCGAGCACTGCGCCAACGTCACCACCGAACAGGCCGCCCAGAACGCCAAGTGGCGCATCAGCAAGGACGTGCTCGACCTGGTCCGCAAGGGACAGGTCGAGCGGATCCAGGGGATGTACCGAGGCCTCCGCCCGGCGTAGCCCCGTCCCGGTTGGCTGTCCCGACGCGCCGGTTCTCGGACGCACCCGCCGATTTCACCGGAAAACCACGCCTGACCCGGGCGCACACGTCGCATGGTCGTTATCGTCTCGTCCAGTCGGCACCCGGGCGTGTCGATGACAACGGCGATCTCGGCGCACCCTGCGCCGGCGAGGAGAGAGCCCCATGCGTTCGAGCGTTCACCGGATCGGGATCGGCATCATCGTGGCCCTCGTCGGCACCCCAGCCGCGTCCGCGCTGATCATCAGCAGCGGGGCCAGCGCACGCCCATCCGAGAGCTACGTCGGGCTGTTCGGCGGCGGCACCGCCGTCGCGGTCGGGCCGCGCACCATTCTCACGGCGGCGCACGTCGGCGGCGGGAAGGGCTCGGCGTTCGTGCTCGGGAACACCACCTACTCCGCGGTCTCCACGATCACCAGCGACACCGCCGACCTCATGAGCGTCACGCTCGACCGCGACCTGCCGGGCTGGTACCCGATCGCGGGCGAGTCGGTCCGGCGCGGCGCACGGCTGACGATCGCGGGCTTCGGACTCACCTCCGACGGCGCCTCGCGCAACGGGTTTACATGGTCGGACGACCGCGCCGAGATGTGGGGCCTCAACCGCCTCGACTCCGCCAAGGACGGGCACCTCTTCTTCCGCTTCGACCGCTCGCCCGGCCGCCAGGAAGCCATCCTGACCCCCGGCGATTCCGGCGGCGCGGTGTTCATCACCGGCCCGGGCGGAGAACTGCAACTCGTCGGCATCAACCGCGGCATCTACCAGCGCGCCTATGGACGCGCCACTTTCGGCGACACCTCCGTCGCGGTGGACCTCACCCGCCAGGGCGCCTTCATCGCCGGGCTGAACCTCGTGCCCACGCCGGGCGCGGCGGTGCTCGCGACGGTCTGCGGCGTGTTCGCTTCGCGGCGGAGGCGGTAAGTTTAAAGCCGCTCTACGCCTTCGCCCCCTCGCGGTCCGCCTGCTCCTTGCGGCGCCGCTTCAGTTCGGCATCCACGAAGCCATCAAGGTCACCCGCGAGGACGCCCACCGGTGAGCCGCTCTCGTGCCCGGTGCGGTGGTCCTTCACGCGCGAGTCGTAGAGGACGTACGAGCGGATCTGGGTGCCCCAGCCGCGGTCGACGCTGCCGCCGGCGGCCTCCTTGATCTGGGCCTCGCGCTTCTCCTGCTCCATCTGTTCGATCTTGGCCTGCAGGATGCTCAACGCCTGCTTCTTGTTCTGGCCCTGGTCGCGGTAGGTGCTGCTGACCACCATGATGCCGGTTGGCTTGTGGACGACGCGAACGGCGCTGGCGACCTTGTTGACGTTCTGCCCGCCCGGGCCGCTGGCTCGGACGAACGGGGTGATCTCCAGGTCCTTCTCGGGGATCTCGACGTTGGACTCCTCGAACTCAGGCGTCACGTCGACGGTGGCGAAACTGGTTTGGCGCTTGCCCTGGGCGTTGAAGGGCGAGACCCGCGCCAAACGGTGCGTGCCCCGCTCGCACTTGAGGTAGCCGAACGCGTGCGGCCCGCTGACCTTGAGCGTCACCGAGTCGAGGCCAACCTCCGTGCCGTAGGACTTCTCGATCTCCTCGACCTTCCACTCGGGGTGGGACTTCTCCAGCCACATGACGTACATGCGGAAGAGCATCTCGCACCAGTCGTTGGCCTCGGTGCCGCCGTCGCCCGCGCTGATCGTGATGAAGGTGTTGCGGTGGTCGTGCTTGCCGCCCAAGAGGCTGAGCAGCTCGACCTTCTCCATCCCCTTGGAGACCCTGAACAGCGACTCGTCGGCCTCGGTCAGGAGGTCCTTGTCGCCGGCGTCCTTGGCCATCTCGTACGCGAGTTTCGCGTCCTCGAACGTCGAGATGAGCGACGACAGCGTGTCGACCTGGGCCTTGGTGCCCTTCAGTTCGTTCACGACCGAGCGGGCGGCCTCGGGCTTGTCCCAGAATCCGTCCGAGTTCATCTGATCTTCGAGGGCCTTGACCTGCTGCTTCTTCTTGTCGTAGTTAAAGAGAGTCGCGGATCGTCAAAATCCGCGCCTCGAGTTCGGCGATGATGGGTGCGTGGGCTTCGTAGTGCATAGGGCGGGATGGTAGCAGCCCCGCAGAACGCCGACCTCTACAGCACCCACCACAGGATCATCGCCTGCGCCGCCACGACCCGCAGGATCATCGCCAGGGGGTACACCGTCGCGTACGCCACCGACGGCGCTTCCGAGTCCGCCTGCGCATTGGCGAACGCCAGCGAGGGCGGGTCGGTCATGCTCCCCGCGATCAGCCCGCACACCGTCAGGTACCGCAGCCGCAGCAGCCCCAGCGCCACGCACCCGACCATCAAAGGCGGGACCACCGTCACCGCCGCTCCCAGCGCCAGCCACTTCAGCCCCTGCGCCGACGCCACGATCTCCACGAAGCGGTCGCCCGCCTTCAGCCCCACCGCCGCCAGGAACAGCGTGATCCCCAGGTCCTTCAGGATCAGCGACGCCGACCGAGGCAAGTACCACAACACCGGCCCGATCCGCAGCGCCCGCGCCAAGAGCATCGCCACGATGAGCGGGCCCGCCGCCAGCCCCAGTTTCACCGGCGTCGGCAGCCCCGGCAGCGCGATCGGGATGCTCCCCACCACCACGCCCAGCAGCAGCCCGATGAAAATCGGCGTCAGTTCCGGCTCCTCGAGCCGCTTCCGCGAGTCGCCCACCTCCTTGGCCGCCATCTCGACTCCGCGCGCCGTGCCCACTACCAGCACCTGGTCGCCCGGACGCAGCAGCACATCGTCGTGCGGCGGCAGGTCCACCTCGGCCCGCCGCACCCGTGTCACCCGCACCCCCAGCCTCGCCCCCAGCCCGAGTTCGCGCACGCAACGCCCCGTCGCCGCCTTCCGGCTCACCGTCAGCCAGCGGATGGCGATGTCGCCCCCCGCCGCCTCGACGAGATTCCGATCCGACACCTCCCCCACCACGATCCGCAGCGCGTCCAGTTCGTCCTTCGGCCCCACCGCCAGCAGCACATCGCCGATGTGCAGCGCCGTCGAGCCTGTCGGCACGAACACCTTGCCCGCGTGTTCCACCCGGCTGATGACCACCGCGCTCCGCGCCAGCCCGGGCACCGCCGCCAACACGCACCCCTCAAGGTTCGGGTTCGTCACCCGCAGCGTCACCTGCTCGCGCGTGCCGGAGGCCACGGCGGATTCTCGCTCGATCTCCTCGGCCTCCATCCGCGGATCGGCCCCGAAGAGCCGCCGCAGCAGCGTCATCACCAGCAGCACTCCCGCCACCCCAAAGGGGTACGTCACCGCGTACGCCAGCCCTGGAATCTTTGTCAGTTCGGCGCTCGCGTCCGCGTCTGAGCGCGGGGCCTCGCCCACCGCCTCCCGCGTCTTCTCGACCCCCGGCGGGTGGTCCCTCAGCGTCTGCCCCGCCGCCGCGAGGCTTGGGGTGTTCGTCGTCGCGCCGCAGAACACGCCCACGCCCGCCGGCACCGGCACTTCCGCCAGCCGCGCCCCGACCATCGACACCGCCACGCCGATCACCACGATCGACGCCGCCAGGAGGTTGAGTTTCAGCCCGTGCGCCCGAAGGCTCGAGAAGAACCCCGGACCCACCGCCAGCCCCACGGCGTACACGAACAGCACCAGCCCGAACTCCCGCACGAACTCCAGCACGTGCGGATCGGCCCGCAGCCCCAGGTGCGCCAAGAGCAGCCCGCTGAACAGCACGCCCGCCACCCCGAACCGGAACCCGCGGAACCGCAGGGAGCCCAGCGCCAGCCCCAGCGCCACCGCCGCGGCCAGCACGAACAGCGTCGTCTGCACGGAACCGGCGTCGGTGGTGAGGGTGCGCAGCCACTCCATCGGTTCATCCGCCGACCGCCAGGCGGTCCCTCACCTGCCCCATCGAAACCCGAGGGTCGTGCATGCGCCGGTCCATCGCCGGGGTGCGCGTCTGCACGATCGTCCAGCCCGCGGCGAACTTCCGGTTGACCGCGGTGGCGAGGTCGAACATCGAAAGGCCCGCGCCGTTCCCTTCCAGTTGGAACGGCCCTTCCGCGCCGCGGGTCATCAGCCCGGCGATCGCCGTGGCCGTATCCCCCAGCCACGCCGTCGAGGGAATCCACGCCTCGCTGGCCTCGACGATGCCGTCCTTCTCTCGCGCCGTGCGGAAGAGGTAGTCCGTCATCGTGTTGCTGCCGGGCGCCTCGCCGATCTGCCAGCCCAACCGCGGCACCAGCGCTGAGGGGCACGCGCCCCGCACCCGCCGCTCGCAGTCGGCCTTGTAGCGCCCGTAGTCGTCGTTCGCCAGCGCCGGGGCGTCCACCCCCAGGGGCGCGGGCGTGCTGTCCGCGTAGATCGACACCGTGCTCGTCCACATCAGGCGCGTCCGGTTGGCCCCGCACCACTGCGCGATCCACTCCGCCCAGTCGGGGCTGCCCGTCGCCACGTGGCACACCCAGTCCGGTCGGCAGCGTTCGAGCACCCGCTCCACCACGGCGCGATCATCCACCGGATCGCTCGACCGGTCCCACGGCGTCACCCGCCATCCCGACGCGCGCAGCACCGATGCCAGCGCCGGCGCCACCGTTCCGTTCATCCCCGTCACCAGTGCGTGCACGCTCGGCTCCCTCCGGCGGTTACTTCAGCCCCGCC
>JAFLCM010000183.1 GCA_017303565.1 Planctomycetota bacterium | reverse complement strand
CCGGAGCCTCCGCCGCCGCGACGGGCTCGCGCTCCAGACTCACCGTCTGAAAAGCCGGAAGATCCACCTCGTCGATCGACGCCAACCCCATCAATCGCTCGATGCGGACGAGACGCCGGTCAATCCGGCTCAGGCGGTCACCCTCAGCAACAACGGCGTCGTCCGGTCGGTGCGACATGGTGCGGTCCTTTGTAAGCGTTCACTAACACAATCGCTTGGGTTCTTGGGAAAATCAAACAGTTTTTTCAAACAATCGTTTTTTTTCCGACAATCGGGCTTCTTCCCTGCCATTGCCCGATCCCCAGGCCCGCCGACCGCGAACAACTCGCCATGAAGGGACTCGCGAGCATGGTGGCGGTGGTCGCCTGCGGCACGGCCAACTCGCTCTCGCCCGCGCCTGATTTCCCGACCGACCGCATCAGGCCCTGGGCCACCCCCCGTCAGTTCGGTCCCTCCATGAACGGCGAGTCGGGACCCGTCGAAGTGACAGACCGCGACCTGCTCCACCGCCCCCGCGAGGACCCCTCGCGCCTCATCCCGGTCCAGCCGTTCACGCACCCCGCGACAACCCCGCTTCAACCAAAAGGCCCTTGAACGGTCGATCCATTCCCATGGATGACGACCCAGCCCGACGCGCCCCACGCCCGCTTCCTCCGCGCCTGGTGGCAGCGCGAGACCGCCGGGCTCCGTGCCGAGATCGCCCTCTACCCCGCCGGGCGTCACACCCGCTGGATGCTCGAAACCCTGCGCCTCGCCGCGCCGCAGGGCGCGAGCATCGCCGTGCTCGACGACGAGCCGCGCGCCAGCGCGACCATCGGCGGCATCCCGGTGCTTCATCGCGCGACGTGCGACCCCGCGCGCTTCGTCGCCGTCATCGTCTCTTCAGACTCGATCGAGCCGGCGCTCTCGCGCAAGGCCGAATCATGGATCAACACCGCGCCGCCGGAGCGCCGCCCCGCGCTCAAGCGCCCCTACGCCGGTTTGCCCCCCGGCCCTTACGACCGTTCGCACGATGACCTCTTCACGCGCCTCCTCGCGGCGCCCGAAGCGCTCAGCGACGAGGAGATCGGCGACTTCGCCGTCGTCCGCCGCCTGCCCCGCGCGCCCGAACTCCCGCCGCCCATCTCGCCCGTCGGGCGCTCGCTCCCCGTCCCGCCCGACGGCGCCCGCTCCGGGTACGACGGCGACGCCGAGGGCTATCTCCGGCGCGGTCGTGCCGCCGCCGAGGCCATCCTCTCCGCCGCCGCCCCGCACCACCCGCGCCCGATCACGGACGTTCTCGAGTGGGGCTGCTCCAGCGGGCGCGTGCTCCGGCACATGCCCGACCTCCTGCCCGGCGCGGCGTGCTGGGGCTGCGACATCGACGCCGCTAGCATCAACTGGGCCGCCTCCCACCTCGCGCCGCCGCTGCGCCTGTTCCGCTCGACGACCACGCCCGCGCTGCCCTTCGAAGCGCGGAGTTTCGACCTCGTCTACGCCGTCAGCGTCTTCACCCACCTCTCGGACCACTTCGACGCCTGGCTGATGGAGATCCGGCGCGTGCTCCGCCCGGGCGGCGTGCTCATCGCCACCATCAACGATGAGAACGTCTGGGCCACGTGCCGCGACAATCCCACCCACTACATCGCCCGCCTCTGCCCCCGCCTCGATTTCAGCCGGCCCTTCGAGGACGACTTCATCACCCACGGCCTGGGCCACCACGCGCAGTCCTTTTGGCACACCAAGGGCGTGCGCAGCCGCTGGGCCTTCGCGCTCGACGTGCTGGGCTTCGTCACCAATGCCGTCGAAGGCCAGACCGCCGCCGTGCTGCGTCGAGCCGACGAGGCGCCCGGGATGGCGCCGCTCCCGGTAGCACGCCTCCTGGTGGCACCGCTCTCCGAGCGGTGCTGATGACGGCGCACGTTCGCCCACGACGCCGCGGTACACTCCCCGCCGGCCCGCACAGGCCCGGAGGACCGACATGCCGCCAACCCGCCCCGCCCCCCCCGCCCGAACGCCCGCGCTCGCCCTCGCGCTCTCGTTCATCGGTGCACTGTGGCCAGCGACCGCCCGCGCCGGGACCATCCCTCCCGACTACGGCTTCCAGTGGGCCACCATCACCCACCCCGGCAACGCGCCGTACCAGGACAACGTCGGGAACCCGAGGCTGATCGGCCGCGTCGATTCCGTCTACCGCATCAGCAAGACCGAGGTCTCCGCCGCGGACTGGGCGCCCTTCGCCAACGCCAACTTCCGCATCGGCGACCCGTGGGGCACCGGGCTCGAAGCGTACTTCAGCCAGAAGCTCGAAGTCGGTCCCGATGGGCTCCGCCCCCGCACCGACATCCCCGCCGGCGACCGGATCAACATGGGCTCGATGTCCTGGTACGAAGCGGCGCGGTACTGCAACTGGCTGCACAACAACAAGGCCGAGACCCGCGCCGCGATGGAGTACGGCGCGTACGACCTGCGGAACCTGCCGCCGACCGGCAACCCCGCCACGCCGCCCACGCGCCTGCCCGGGGCGCTGTTCTTCCTGCCAACCACCGACGAGTGGGTGAAGGCGGTGCACTTCGACCCCGACCGCTACGGCGAGAACCAGCCGGGCTACTGGGACTACCCGTACTCCAGCGACACGGCCCCGATCCCGGGGCCGCAGGGCGTCGGCACCACCAACGCGGGGTACTTTCCGGGTGGTACCGACCCATTGGCGTTCCGTGTGGGCGCGTACGCGGACGTGGTGACGCCGTGGGGCCTGTGGGACGCCTCGGGCGGCGTGAGCGAGTGGCTGGAGGAGGCGTATCCGGGGGTGATCCGCGGGCATGGTGTTGAGGGCGAGCCCTCGGCGGGAGTCTTTTCTTTCTCGCCGACCCTAGACCATGTATTACAGACGTGGTCCGAGCCGCCGACGCTTCGAAACTACTGGGTTGGCTTCCGAATCGCCTCGGTGCCAAGTACGCCTACAGTTGGCGCGATCGCCACATGTGCAGTGTTGTTCGTTGGCAGCCGAAGGAGAGAGCACAGATGATCACGCGTTGCCACGCCATGCGTAGCGGTCCTGCAGTTGTCTTGGTCTGTGGTGCGGTCGCTGCTCACGGAAGTATCTATGTAGAGAAATGGAACGGCGTCACCTGGGCGACCGTGCCAACTTCCCACTACCAGCTCACGTCGAGTTCGCCGGCGGGAGTGACATTCAACGCAACCGCCGGCTTCGGGTCATTCCGGGTGTACACCGATCCGCCCGACAATCTTGGGCCGGTCGACGTGAGCCTCGTCTCGACTGCTGGCAACAACCAAGTCGTTCATCTGTTCATCGGAAGGCCGTCTGACGACTCCCTGAATGCAACGGCTCCAATCCCCGCCGGTGCGGTCAACTGGGGCGGCCTCAGTTCGAGCCCCGGCCAAGTGGTGCGTGTTCAGGCACATGTGACCGGCGATGTGCAGGGTGCTGTCACGGCTCTCAACGTCTTTCGTCTCGACATCGGAGGCGACCTCGTCGCGCCGGTCTTCAACACGGGGAGCGCTGCGGAGCCGGTGCGAGCGATTGTCGTGGGCGGCATCATCGACGAGTTCGGCGACATCCAGTCATCGACCGGCCGCATCGGGTTGGTTCAGGCCAACGGTGATATTGACGGAGACGTGATCAATCTCAACGGCTCGATCGGTGTCGTCCGTTCATTGACTGGGTTTATCAGCCGCAACCTCTCCGGCGAGCAGCCGGTAGAGGTGAAGCCGTACCCGGACATCAAGGCTTTCGATGCCGAGGGCGCTTCACCCGGGGACGCCGGGATCATCGATGAAATAGGCGCTCCGCTCGGCGGGATCCGGGCTGATATCCACGCAGATGTGGGCATTAGGCGAGTATTCGCTGGAGGTGAGTTCGGGTGTAAAGGGTACTTGGCTGCCAAACGGCTGCTCGATTTTGATGCTGAGCAAGGCGTCGGCGGCGAGATCCGAACCCCCGGCTCTTTCCGAATGGCGACCGTCTTCTCCGACGGCATCCCGCCCAAGGGGCGGATCATCTGCGGCCAGTTCGGGCGGCTGCTCGAGCCGCCCGCCACCGTCCCGGATTTCGGGCGCACGCTCCTGACCATCGGCAACGACACGAACGAGGGGATCCTCCTCCAGGGTCAGATCATCATCGACGCGTACAACGCGCCCACGCCGCCGATGAACGGCAGCGACACCGCCTGGGTCGCCAACATCCGCATCGAACGCCCGGGCGCCGCGAACGACCTCGTGCTCGGTCCGGGCGCATCGTGTCCCACGCCGGGCCTCGGTTGCACCGAGAACTTCACGGGCTGGAACGCGGAAATGCTCCCCGCGTCCGCCGCGCTGGGAGGCGGCTCGATCGGGCTCAACCGGTACCGGGTCTACGGCACCGATTCTGTGGTTGCCGTTCAGAACCGGACGCCCGTCACCGAGAACGTCGTGAACGGCACGTTTTCCATCCGTCGCGGCCGCGACTGCCAAACCACCACCGTGACCATGCGGTACTACGGCCCGCTCCTGCCCTTGGGCGGCCCGAGGATCCAGGTCTACGAGCAGTTCTGCGGCGGCTCGGGCGGCTTCATCTCGCCCTCAAGCCTCCCGAATCCGGTGATTTCGGGTCGGACGGCGACGCTCACGTTCCCAGCGCACTTTTTCGCCGTGGACGCGACCTACACGTTCTCGACGTCCACGGGCGGCACGTCCCTTCGGTGCGACCTCGGCATGACGCAGTTCTCCGATGTGAGCGCGGACACCTATACCTTCATCGTGGACGCCTGCGCTCAGGGCGACGCCAACGCCGACGCTGTGACCAACACCGCCGACCTCGTCATCCTGCTCGGGCGGTTCGGGAGTTCGGTCACGGGCTGCACCGCCGATGCCGACTTCGACCGCAACGGCATCGTCAACACGGCGGACCTGTCCATCCTGCTCGGCGGGTTCGGCCAGGAGTGCCCTGCTTGTTCGCCACCAACACTCGAGTTGGAGTCGGGGGCGACGACCCCGGCGGCGTCTCTGGTGGCGGGTGGGATGTTCGCTTCCGTGGCGTCCGCGCCGGCCGGTGTGTCAACGATGGTCGCCGCGACCCCTCCGGGCCCGGTGCTCGCCGAGATGGGGTTCGTCAGCCTCGAGGCGTACACCGCTTACCTGGGATCGCTGACCGAGTCCCAGTTCTGGCAGCACATCGCCGAGGTCCTCGGCGTGATCGACCGGCTCGGGCTGTAGGGTAGCGCACGAGCGCGTTGGCGCGGTGCCCAGTCGCGCCGCTCCTGGGAGCACGGCTCCTGGTGGCACGGCTCTCCGAGCCGTGCTGACAACAGCGCACATTCGCCCACATGCCGGCACGTCTCGGCACAGGCCACACCCGCGCCGCCGCCGACCCCGGTCGGAGACCGGGGCCACCCAGATGGCGCCGCGCCTGGTGGCACCGCTCTCCGAGCGGTGCTGGCAACAGCGTGCGTTCGCCCACATGCCGGCACGTTTAGACACAGGCCGCACCCGCGCCGCCGCCGACCCCGGTCGGAGACCGGGGTCACCTCGATGGCGCCGCTCCTGGTGGCACCGCTCTCCGAGCGGTGCTGACGAAGGCGCACATTCGCCCAC